>JBEBWR010000063.1:0-14145 GCA_040392045.1 Chthoniobacter flavus
GCGTTTGCGGGGCTGGGGGTTTACGGGCCGGAGCCGTATACGGAGGCGATTCAGGAGGCGCTGCTGGCGGCGCTTTTTCAGAGCAACGCGTGGATTGCGGTGGTGATGATCACCGATCTCTTCGGGACGACGCAGCGCTTTAACGTTCCCGGCTCGGTGAGCGATGGGAACTGGAGCGCGCGGCTGGAGGGGACTCCGGCGGAGTGGCGGAAGGACGCGGCGCTCTGCGGGCGGCTGGAGCGGGTTCGCGAGTTCCTGAAGGCGAGCGGGCGACTCTGACTCTGAATATCAGACCGCTTCGTGGTCCTTGCGGTGAATCCAGACGCTGTTGACCAGCCCGAGGCCGAAGAGGATGACGGCGAGGAAGGAGCCGGAGAAGCTGATCATCGGGAGGGGGACGCCGGTAACCGGCATGATGGAGATGCACATGCCGATGTTCTGGTAGGTATGCGTAAAGATCAGGGCGGTGATCCCGACGACGATGAGCTGGCCAAGCTCGTCTCCGGCGTTGAAGGCGACAAAGGTGGTCGATAGCAGGAGCAGGGCGAACGCGCCGACAAGCGCGGTGCTGCCGACGAAGCCCCACTGCTCGCCGATGGCGGCGAAGATGTAGTCGTTAGGCACGGTGGTGGCGGGGACGTAGCCCATCTCCACTTGCGTGTTCGGTGCCTTGAAGCCTTTCCCGGCCCAGCCGCCGGAGCCGATGGCGATCATGGATTGGTTCACGGCCCAGCTTGCCCCGCGGGGGTCGACTTCGGGGTCGATGAAGGAGATGATGCGCTCTTTCTGGTAGTCTTTGAGGGCGAAGACATATCCGAGGGGCATGGCGATCATGGCCATGAGGACGATGGCGATGAGGTAGCGCTTCGGGATGCGGGCGATGAAGAGCATGGCCAGGACGGTCGGCCCCCACATCATGCAGGAGCCGAAGTCGGGCTGCGCCAGAATGAGCAGGGCCGGGGCGCCGGTCATCACGCCGCAGGCCAATACCTTGAGGGCCGGGTGAATGGAGCGGAACTGGCTGAGAAAGAAGGCCTGTACGAGGATTCCCGAGAGGACGGCCATCTGGGCGGGCTGGAACTGAATGGGGCCGAGCTTGAGCCAGCTGCGCGCGCCCTCCAGCTTCAGGCCGATGACGAGGGTGAGCACGAGCAGCAGCAGCGAGCCGAGGTACATCGGCAGGGCGCCCCACTTTACCCAGCGGTAGTCGACGAGGCTGACGACGAGGAAGCCGACGACGCTGATCCCGAGCCAGATGGTCTGCTTGTTCCACATCGTGTTGTACACGGCGCTCTCCCGCATGTAGGTGGCGGAGTAGATGGCGATGATGCCAAAGACGGAGAGGGCCATCATCAGGGCGACGAGCGGCCAGTTCATCCCGAGCAGTTTGCGGAGTAGCGGCGTCATGGTGGGGATCAGCCGAGCTTCGGTACGGCGGCGAGCAGTTTCTTCGTGTAGTCGTGCTGCGGGTCGTGGTAGATCGCTTCGGCCGAGGCGGATTCGACGATTTTCCCGTGGTACATGACGAGGACGTGGTCGCTGATATGCTCGACGACGGCCAGATCATGCGCGATGAAGAGGTAGGTGAGCCCCAGCTCTTCCTGCAGATCCTGAAGCAGATTGACGATCTGCGCCTGTACGGAGACGTCGAGCGCGCTGACGGGCTCGTCGCAGACGATGAATTTCGGCTTTACGGCGAGCGCCCGGGCGATGCCGATGCGCTGGCGCTGACCGCCGGAGAATTCGTGCGGGTAGCGGCTCATCATCTCGGGCTGAAGGCCGACCTGCCGGAGCAGCTCGGCAACGCGGGCCTGCCGATCGCCCCGGGTCATGACGGGAAAGTGAATTTCCAGCGGCTCGCTGATGATGTCACCGATGGACATACGGGGATTAAGCGAGCCGAAGGGGTCCTGAAAGATCATCTGGATCTCGCTGCGCAGGGGGCGGAATTCCCACTCGCTCATGGGCAGGATGTCGCGCCCTTCAAAGAAGACTTTTCCGCTGGTGGCGGGGGTAAGCTTGAGAAGGGTGCGCCCGATGGTGGTTTTCCCCGAGCCGCTTTCGCCGACGAGGCCGACGGTGGTTCCTTCCTCTACGGAGAAGCTGACGTCGTCCACGGCTTTGACGTCGTCGACATGCCGACGCAGCAGACCGGCGCGGACCGGGAACCACGTTTTGAGATGCTGAACGTCGAGAAGCGGCATGGGAGGGCGTAGAGGGGGCAAAGTAGTGCCGGAAAGCGGTTCGCGCGATTTATTTTTGCAAAAAGGCGGTGAGCGGGCTGGTGGGCGAGGCGGCCTGTTGCGGCGCGGCGAGCCCTGTCTCATATGCGTCGCGCCCGGCTTCGACGGCCTTGCGGAAGGCTACGGCCATGCGGACGGGGTCGGTGGCGACGGCGATGGCCGTATTGACAAGGACGGCGTCGGCCCCCATCTCCAGCGCCTCGGCGGCGTGGCTGGGCGCGCCGATCCCGGCGTCGACGACGACGGGGACGGTGGCCTGCTCGATGATGATCCCGATCTGCGCGCGCGTTTCGATACCCCGGTTGCTGCCGATGGGCGCGCCGAGGGGCATGACGGTGGCGGCTCCGGCTTCCTGAAGGCGCTTGGCGAGGACGGGGTCGGCGTTGATGTAGGGGAGGACGGTGAAGCCTTCCTTGACGAGCTGCTCCGCGGCCTTGAGCGTTTCAATGGGGTCGGGGAGGAGGTAGCGCGGGTCCGGGTGAATCTCCAGCTTTACCCATTTGGGCAGCCCGGCGGCGGCGGCGAGGCGGGCGAGGCGGATGGCTTCTTCGGCGTTCATCGCGCCGCTGGTGTTGGGCAGCAGGAGGTAGCGGTCGGGGTCGATATGATCGAGGATGTCGGCGAAGGGGTCGCCCTGACCCGAGAGGTCGGCGCGGCGGAGGGCGACGGTGACGATCTGCGTGCCGCTGGCCTCAAGGGCGGCGGCCATGCAGGGGTTTGACGGGAATTTCCCCGTGCCGAGGAGGAGCCGCGAATGAAATTCGCGCCCCGCGATAATCAGTTTCTGCGATGAATCCTGAGACATGAACAGCCCACGCTATCAGAAAGGCAGGACCGTTTCCACTATCACCTTCGGATTCTCCAAAAGAGGTGTAAGCCTCTTGGAAAATCAGGGGAGTTCAGCTAAGTTGCATTTGTGCGTGACTACCAATCATCGTCGCTGGGGCTGGCCGGATCGCTTCTTATTGCGCATCCGAACCTTCTTGACCCGAACTTTCGCCGCTCGATCGTGGTGATCGCGGAGCATGACGCGGCGGATGGGGCGATCGGGCTGGTGATTAATCGCGATACGGGTCGCCGCGTGAGCGATCTGATCGATACGGAGGAGGAGCCGGGGCTGGCAAGCCTGATGGAGGTGCCGGTGTTTCACGGCGGGCCGGTGGCTTCGGATCAGCTGACGTTCGCTTCGTTTGCCTGGGAGCTGGCTTCGCAGACGCTGATCTGCCGGACGCATCTGGAGCTGGACGAGGCCCGACGCCTGATGGGTGAGCCGGGGATTGTGGTGCGCGCTTTTATCGGCTATGCGGGCTGGAGCAGCGGCCAGCTGGAAGAGGAACTGGAGCAGAAGGCGTGGGTGGTGCAGAAGGCGGATGAAGCGGTGCTGGACCCGGAGCGCTGCAAGCAGATGTGGTTCACGATCATTCAGGAGTATGGCCCGTGGTTCCGGCTGCTGGCGACGGCTCCGGATGATCCTTCGCTGAACTGACGGCTCCTCACACGATCGCTCCGGTGCCATGCGGGTGTTGGGCGAGGTGGAGCGTGACGGCTTCGTCGTAGCAGGCCTCCAGTACGGCGATCTGCCGGGCCTGGTCGAACCGCTCCGCTGCGGCTGCGGACGCGGCTCGGGAGAGGGCGGCGTAGGTATCGGCGGAGGCCGCGAGCTTGAGCAGGGCGGCTCCGAGGGCTTCGTGATCGCGCTCGGGGACGAGGTAACCGCTCACGCCGTCGTCGACTGCCTCAGGGATGCCGCCGTGCCACGTGGCGAGCGCGGGGAGGCCGGTGGCCATAGCTTCAAGCATGGCGTTGGGGACGCCTTCCTGATTGCCGTCGGTACCGACTTCGCTGGGGTGGAGAAAGGCGTGGCTGCGGGCAAGTTCCTGCCGCAGGGCCTCCTGCGAGAGGAAGCCGGGAAAGGTGACGTTTTCGGCTACGCCGAGTTTGCCCGCCAGTGCGCCGAGCTCTTCCCGAAGCGGGCCTTCTCCGGCGAGGGTGAGCTGCGATTGCGGGTAGACTTTGCAGAATGCGGCAAAGGCGCGAAGGGTGGTGGCGATGCCTTTTTTCGGGATGAGGCGGCAGGCTTGCAGGAAGCGCCATTGTCCGTCGGCCGGGAAGGGGCGCTCAATGAAGGGGAAGCCGTCGAGGGGGATGCCGGTCCGTTGCAGGCGGATTTTCTCGGGGAGGCAGCCGAGCCGGGTGATGCCTTCGGCGAGAGATTGCGAGCGCACGAGAACGAGGGTAGCCAGCCGGAGCATCTCCTCGGTAGCGCGGCGGTAGGCGGGCTTTTCCAGATCGACGAGGACGTCGGCTCCATGAAAGGAGACGACGATGGGGACGGGGGGCCTCCGCAGGAGCGGCAGGAGGTGCACGGCGATGTGGCCGAAGTAGATGTGGAGCACGCGCCCGTTGAGCCGGGCGATCTCGCCGACGAGTCGCCGCACTTCGGAGTGGTAGATTTGTACGGGGTGTCCGCAGATCTGCTTTTGCCAGAAGCGCCGGAGGGCGTGGGTGGCCGGTTTGGGGATGCGTACGAGCCGCTGCCCTTCGTGGATGGGAAAGGGGAAGGCGGCTTCCTGCTCGCGCTTTTGGCAGATGACGGCGGGGGTCCACCGCCGCAGCCCGGTGATCTGCCGGTAGATGTGGAGCATCTCGGGCTTGAGGAACGTGGCGCAGTACTGCACGGCCACGGGCTCGGAATGAGGCGCAGGATGGGAACGGGGCGGGATCACCATGGGAGAGTAGCATCGCCCGGGGACGGGGCGTCAAGTGTACCGGTATAGGGCCGGAGGGGAGCGCTACCAGATGCCGCGAATCCCGAGGACGCGCAGGCCGGTGGGCTGGGGATCGTTGATCCGGGGAGTAACGGTGCGGTAGGGGTCGTGATTGGTAAAGGAGAGGATGTTCCACCCGGCGCCGTCTTCCCGGGGAGCGAACGGGGAGACCATCTCGGCGGGACGCGACGAGGTGGCGATCCGAGGCAGGACGCCGCTATAGGTGGGCCGGGCGGTGCGCAGCCGGGCGCGGCTGGTCCGGGCGGCTACGGGGGCCAGTTCGCATGCCTCGGCGGATGATACCGTTTTTACCGATGCCGGAAGGACGTAGCCGACCTCCCGGACGACCCGGACGGTTTCCGCCCGGGCGTGGGTAAAAAGTGCTGAAAGGGTGAAAATGGTTGCGAGCAGAAAGGGGTGTTTCATCGTTATATCCTCCGTGGACAATACGCACTCGATCGATCTGCTGGCCCCTCCCCGGACGAGGGATTCTTTTCAGGAAAAGGTTGCTCAATCGCTCAGGCAAAGTACCTTTCTTCCGGAGATAATGGAGCGAACCGTTACAGTTCTGAACCGTCTTGGTCTGCATGCCCGGCCCGCCGCAGAGTTTGTCCGCACGGCGCGCAGCTTTCGCAGTACGGTGACCCTGCGTAAAGATGGCGAGGTCTATTCCGCCTCCAGTATCCTTGAGGTGCTGACGGCGAATCTCGACTGCGGCGCGTCCTTTACCATTCACGCCGATGGCCCCGACGCCGAGACGGCGGTGGAGCGCCTTTCGGCGCTGATGGAGCATTTCCGGGATCAGGAGGGGGCGTAGGGGGCACCCTTGGCGCACCCTAAAAGATAAACAGGCGTCCGGTGCGGCTCTCGGGATCGTGGATGCCGAGGCGCTGGTGGAGGAAGCGGGCGAAGGCGCGATGGCCGATTTCGTTCGGGTGGAAGGCGTTCGCCATCCAGTGATAAAACGTTTCGGGGGAGGCCTGCCAGTGGGCGGTGTGGTCGATGAGCGGCCAGCCGCGCTGCTGTGAGACGCGCCGGATGGCTTCCATGTAGTGCGGGAAGTGCGGTTCGCGGTCGGGCGCGGTACCGGGGAGGATGGGGCAGGTGGTCTGAAGGACGATGACGGTGCCGAGGGCCTCAAAGCGGTTTACCAGCTCGTTCAGATTCGCCTCAAACTCTTCCAGCGGGAGGTCGCGGGTGGTGGAGCAGTCGTTCATCCCGATCATGAGGAAGACGGCGTCGGGGCGGAACTGGGCGGCGCGCCACTCAAAGTCCTCCAGAAGATTCCGGGTGGTGTTGCCGCTGATGGCGGTCTTCACGATGATGTCACGCGGGCGGCCCAGTTCGCTGCGAATGCGTTCGGAGAAATGCTCGGTGTAGTCCCGATGCCCCATGGTATGGGCGGCGCCGTGGGTGATGCTGTCGCCGTAGAAAAGCCACTTGACCGGTTCGGGGCGGTTGAGGAGTGCGGTGATGCGTTCCATGAAAAGAGAGCGGGGTGCAGATGTTGGTCTGCGACGGATACCGCTCTCCGTGCTGCTCAGGCAAGCAGGAATTTTCAGGATAATAGGAGACGATCCGGGCGCGGGGATATGAATCTCTGCCGCGCACCGGATCGTAAAAGGAAGGGTTGACGGTTTGACTAATCCGACCGGTAGGGGCCGTAGGGCCACGGACGCTCCCAGCTTTGCAGCATGGGGTTGTAGACGCGCGGCCCGATGGTCCGGGTGGGCCAGAGGGTGCGGCGGATCTCGAAATGCTCGCCAAGCGGCTCAAGCCGCCGGACGGTGCGGGTGCGGTAGACGTCCGGACAGGTGGTCTGTACGGATTCTCCGATGATCTCCTGCTCCGCGACCGGCGTGGCGCAGCCTCCAAGCAGGAGCGTGCTGGTGGTGCCTGCGATGACCAGCAGGCGTGGATACGATGGATTCATGGTGTGTTACTGCCAGATACCGTAGGTTTCGGTGAGTACCCGCTCCGGTGGCCCGGAAACCGGGGTGATGCGCGTGGAGTCGCCCACTCGCTCGGCTACGGCGGCGGGGCGGGCCTCGCGCAGTTCAAACCGGCGGAACGCCGTCTCATTCGCTCCGCGCAGGTACTGGCGGTTGGGCTGGGCGGCGTAGTAAAGCGAGATGAGGGGGAGATCCTGGCGAACCGGGCGGTCCTCAATCGTGGCGATGGGCGGGGAGACCTCGACGAGTTCCTCGGCCACGGGTGAAGTGGCGCAGCCGGTCAGTAGGGACATTAGCGTTGCCGCTACCGCTCCGGTTAGCGAAGAGCGATTGATCGGGTACATCATCATGGGTGAACTCCTTATGGGGGATGGGATCGGGGAGGAATTCCCCGGGGGCGGAAAGAATGCTCTCCGCCCCCGGAGAGACCTGCCTCGAAGAGGTTAGAAACAGCGTTGCGGAGATGAAACGATGGTCGAACGCTCGATGACCGCCTCGCTCGCGGGCATTTCGCGTACGATACGTACCGGGGCGCTGTATTCGGCCACGGGCTCAATATCCGTGTCGGTGGCGAGGCATTCGCCTACGGGCGAAGTGGCGCAGCCGGTGAAGAACCCTGTCGCGAGAAGCGAGAGGCCAAAGATTGCGAGTTTTCCTTTTTTCATAGTATGGGCATTCCTTTGAGTGAAATGGGGTGTCCGCCCGGGGCGGGGGAGTCTCTGCTTTCCCGGTATCGATCACGCATTGAAGCGGGATCGGATCACCGGGGGTGGAAGCGGGAGGTCATATCAATGAGCGACGGCTTCCGGTAAGGATGGTTTGTCCTGAGTGCCGGGGCTTTCGGATCATTGATGATAAGACCGCAGATGGGCATCCCTTGTTTGGTTGTCAAGAGGCGGTTCGGGGGCTCTCCGGAAAATGGCCGCCTTGGCTGCGGCCTGGCCGCAGGGGGTTCAAAGAGGCCCGGGGCCCCCGGTGCGGACCCACTCCAGCAGGAACTCAAGGAGCCAGACGATCCCGGCCTTGCCGAGCGTCAGCCAGAGCGCGAGGTAGGCGTAGGCAAAAATCCCCATGGCATGTCCCAGCACGATGAGCAGGCCGTCGCGCTCCATCATCCCTGCGGCGAGCAGGATAATCGAGACGGCGGGGAGGGTATTTGAAAACGGGATCGGCAGCGGCAGCATCAGGAAGAAGGCCTGAGCGGCGATCCCGAAGCCGATGAGAAAGCCCATGCCGGGCCAGCAGAGCATCGGGCTCCACCGGGGCTTGGCGACTTTCTCCATCCGGATTACGACCTTGAGCAGCAGCGAGATGGTCTTGTGCAGCGCGGGGCGGGAGATCTCCCGGTTGAGCACAAACTCGGGCAGCCACGGCTTTCTCCCCACCATGAGCCGCAGGCCGATGATCATGATGGCAAAGCCGAAGGGCGTAGAGAGGCCCGGGATGTTCGGCACCAGAAAGGGGACTGAGAGGATGAGAATGAGCAGCGCGAAGCCCCGGCCTTTCAGCCGCGCCTCCAATTGACCGAGGGTCATCGGTCCTTCTCCGGCAAGCAGGGCTTCCAGATCGGTGGAGAGGCGGTGGGGCGGCTGTCGTTTCGTCATCGGCGGAGGAGTGGAACGCGGGTTCCGGGTGGCTTCCGTGGGCCTCCGGGCGCAGGGCGCGCATATCAATCCACAACCGCGCGGGATCGTGCAACCCTCTTTCTCAAAAAAAAATCCCGCTGGCGGGGATCATGCTGAATTTTCGTTAGCCAAGAAGCATTCCGTTCCTTATGTTCATACTTCCTATGGAAGCAGACATCGAAAACGCAGTACAAGCAGGCAAACTTTCAGAACAG
The DNA here is from genome assembly GCA_040392045.1 of Chthoniobacter flavus. Classification (GTDB taxonomy): domain Bacteria; phylum Verrucomicrobiota; class Verrucomicrobiia; order Chthoniobacterales; family Chthoniobacteraceae; genus DATMFV01. Next base: position 8,804 of record JBEBWR010000063.1, read on the forward strand.
GCCGCCGCGGCCCTAAGACAGCTGCCGCCCGGGACATACTGCTTCCACAAAAGCTGGGGCTTCGGCCGGATCACGGAGGTCAATCTCCTGCTCAATCAGGTCCTGATCGACTTCAAGACGCGCAAGGGACACTCCATGCAGCCCCAGTATGCCGCGGAATCGCTTGCACCGCTCGCGGAGTCGCACATTCTCGTCCAGAAGGCGGTACGCCCCGACGAGATCAAGGCGCTGGCCAAGGACGATGCCGTGGAGCTGGTCCGCATTATCCTCCGCAGCTATGGGGGTAAGGCGACGCAGGATCAGATCGCTCAATCGCTGGAGGGAGAGATTTTCAACGCTGCGGAGTTCAAACGCTGGTGGGATACCACCAAGAAAGCCCTGAAGAAAGATGGGCTGATCGCTTTCCCCTCGAAGAAGACCGAGCCGCTCGTTCTGCGCGAGAAGGCGATTTCTCAGGGCGAGGAACTGCTGGAGGCCTTCTTTAACGCCCGACAGATCAAGGCGCAGATTGCCGCGCTGGACCAGATTATCCGGAATGTCAGCGAGGTTCCCAAAGAACAGGCGGCCAGAGTGGTGGCCATTGTTGAGGACGCGGCGCAGAAGAATCGCCGCCTGAATACGGCGCAGACGATTGAGCTGGTGCTCGGTCGCGACGAGCTTTGCCAGCTCGCGGGGGTGGAAGGCGGGTGCAGCGCGATCGCGCTCTCCGGGATTCTTCTGGAGGAGGAGCGCCGCCTGCATGAGATTCTCGCGGAGATTCCCGCCGCGAAGCAGCGCCGGGTGCTCGCGGGGTTCCCCGTGACGTGGGAAGCCCCGCTCTGGAACACCAAGCTGCTGGATCTGATCAGCCGCAGCCCCGTCCGTTCCGTGGGCGAAGGGGCCAAGCTGATGGATGAGCAGGGGCTGAGCGGGGAGTTCCGCAAGGCGCTGGACCGCTGGATCGGCGATCACACGATCTCTGTGGAAGTCCTGACCTGGCTCTGCCGCGAGCGCGAGGGGACGTATGCCGACGTCGTTGACGCCCGGGTGCTCAGCGCCGTGCTTTCCGCTCTGGAGCGCGATCAGTTCAATGATATCCGCAAGGGCGGGCGCCTGCACGATACGCTGCTGGATGACCGCGAGCTGATCCCTGACATGCTGGCGACCGCTGATGCCGAGACGGTGCGCGACATCATCCGGAAGATTATGCTGTCGAGCGTTTTTGAGGAGCTGGACAAGCGTTCCGTGCTTGGCCGGATCGTCCGGGTCTTCCCCGAGATGGAGGCGATGCTGACCCATAGCGAGAATGCCGCCGAGAAGCAGGAGGCGCTGATCGTTTCGTGGGAGAGTCTGGAGCGGCGCAAGACGGAGTACGAAGATCTTATCACGAAGAAGATCCCGGAGAATACGAAGGAGATCTCGGTCGCCCGCTCGTACGGCGATCTGCGCGAGAACTTTGAGTTCAAGGCCGCGAAGGAGATGCAGCGCGTTCTGATGCGCCGCAAGTCCGAGGCCGAGCGCGAACTGGCGCAGGCGCGGGGCACCGACTTTGCCAATCCCGATACGACGCAGGTCTCCATCGGGACGATTGTAACGCTCCGCGAAGTGGCCACGGGCAAGGAGCAGACCTATACGCTGCTGGGCGCGTGGGACAGCGATCCGGCCAACGGGATCATCTCCTACAAAGCCGCTATTGCGCAGGCGATTCTCGGACACAAGGCGGGCGAGCAGCTCGAAGTCCCGACCGAGCATGGTTCGCGGATGATCGAGATTCTCTCGATTCGCCCGTATAAGGCGTAGACCTTCCTTTAGAAAATTAGCACCCTTTGAAGGGAGTCGGGTAAACCGCCCGGCTCCCTCTTTCCATCACATGAGTACCTTCCTGCCCCTTGCCATCGAAGCCGCCCGCGCCGCGGGAGTTCTCCTGCGGGAGAACTTTGGAGAGAAGCTCGAGGTCAATGCCTTTGAGGATCATGACATCAAGCTCGACCTTGATGTCCGCTCTCAGGAACTGATCACCGGGATTATCCTGACCGCCTGCCCGGATCACGCCATTTATGGCGAGGAGGGCATCGGGGGAAATTCCGAGAGCGATCATCAGTGGATCATCGATCCGATTGACGGGACGGTGAACTACTTCTATGGGCTGCCGCATTTCTGCATCTCCATCGCGCTTCGCGTGGCGGGGGAGATCGTTCTGGGCGTGGTGTACGACCCGATGCGCGATGAGCTTTTCGAGGTTGCCAAAGGGGGGCCGGCCCGGTTGAACGGGGAGGTGTGCGCCGTGAGCAACCGGACGGAACTCAAGGACGCCGTACTCTCTGTCGGCTTTGCCAAGAGCAAGAGCACCATCGCGGCGGGTCTGCCGCTCTTTGAGAAGATGATCAGCCGCGCTCGGAAATGCCGCCTCATGGGCAGCGCCGCGCTTGATCTCGCTTACATCGCCGCCGGTCGGCTGGACGCCTATATTGAGTCGTCCGTGAGCCTTTGGGATATCGCCGCCGGGCAACTGCTTGTGGAAGCCGCCGGAGGGAAGGTGGAGACGCATCCCCGCGAAGATAATCCCGAGAAGCTCTCCATCATCGCTTCCAGCGGGAAGATTGACCTTAACGTTTAATTTGTCTGCTTTTGCTCATGCACCTCTCCGGTCTTGGTTACGATATTCACTCTTTTGCCGCGCCTGATTCGGGGCGCAAGCTGATCCTCGGCGGTGTTGAGATCCCCGGAGCTGTAGGGCTGGAGGGGCATTCGGATGCCGACGTGCTCAGTCACGCCATTGCCGATGCTGTTCTTGGCGCGATTGGCGAGGCCGATATCGGGCATCATTTCCCGAATGACGACGAGTCGATCCGGGGAATCAACAGTCTGGAGATTGTTCGCCGCAGCGTGGAGCTGGTCCGTGAGCAGGGGGGGCGACTGATCAATGTCGACGCTTCTCTGATCGCTGAGACGCCGAAGGTTGGCCCGCATCTTGCCGCGATGAAAGCGGCGCTTTCCGAGGTGCTCGGTATTCCCGAGCGGCGGATCGGGATCAAGGCGACGACGAATGAGCGCCTCGGAGCCATTGGCCGACGGGAGGGAATCGCCGCCATGGCCATTGCCAGCGTGGAGCTGCCGGAGTAGGCGGAGCCGCACTTGGCCTTTACAACGCACCTGTTTTTTTCAATAGATCGCATCCGATGTCCGAGATTTCCAAAGCTTACGAGCCTCAAGCCGTTGAAGAGAAGTGGTATGCCGCATGGCAGAATGAGGGATGTTTCACCGCTGACCCCGCTTCGCCCAAGCCCGGCTATTCCATCGTTATCCCGCCGCCGAACGTTACGGGCATGCTGACGCTCGGGCATGTGCTCAATAATACAATTCAGGACGTTCTCGCCCGGCGCGCCCGGATGAAGGGCTTTGAAGTGCTCTGGCTGCCCGGCACGGATCACGCGGGCATCGCCACGCAGACGGTGGTGGAGCGCAAGCTTCGCAAGGAGGAGAAAAAGACCCGCCGCGATCTGGGGCGCGAGGCGTTCCTTGAGCGCGTCTGGGAGTGGAAGGAGAAGCATGGGGGGATCATCATTTCCCAGCTCAAGAAGCTCGGCTGCTCCTGCGACTGGAGCCGCGAACGCTTTACGATGGACGAGGGGTACTCGCGCGCGGTGCAGGCGACCTTTGTCGATCTTTACGGGAAGGGGCTGATTTATCGCGGCAAGCGGATGGTGAACTGGTGCCCGGTTTCACTCACGGCGCTTTCGGATGAAGAGGTGATCATGAAGCCGCAGAAGGGCGTGCTCTACCGGATGCGCTATGAGCTGGTGGAGCGCCCGGGCGAGTACCTTGAGATTGCGACGACCCGTCCGGAGACGCTGATGGGCGATACGGCCGTGGCGGTTCATCCGGACGACGAGCGCTATAAACATCTGATTGGCCAGCATGTCTGGCGGCCGTTCCCGCGGCTGCAGATCCCGATTGTGGCCGACGAACATATCGACCCACAGTTTGGCACGGGCGTGCTCAAGGTGACTCCGGCGCATGACAAGGCGGACTTTGAGATTGGTCAGCGGCATCATCTGGAGATTCTCGACGTACTCAACCCTGACGGGACGCTCAATGAGCTGGCCGGGTCGGAGTTTGCCGGGATGGATCGCTTTGTGGCGCGAAAGGCTGCGGCGGCGAAGCTGGCGGAACTGGGGCTGCTGGTGGCGGAGGAGCCGTATCAGAATAATGTCGGGTTCTCCGAACGCGCGGACGTGCCGATTGAGCCGCGTCTGAGCCTCCAGTGGTTCCTCAAGTATCCGTCGGTGGAGCAATCGCTCGAAGCGGTGAAGAGCGGGGAGATCCGGTTCCGTCCGGAGCGTTGGGTCAGCACTTACGAGCATTGGCTGACGAATATTCAGGACTGGTGCATCAGCCGTCAGCTCTGGTGGGGGCATCGCATCCCGGTCTGGTACCGGAAGGATGACGAGAGCGTGATTCATGTCGGCCTTGAGGCTCCGGCGGACGAGGAGAACTGGCGTCAGGAAGAGGACGTGCTCGATACGTGGTTCTCTTCATGGCTCTGGCCGTTTGAGACGATGGACGAGGCGACCCGCGCGAAGTTTTACCCGACGGGCGATCTGGTGACCGGCCCGGATATTATTTTCTTCTGGGTGGCCCGGATGATCATGGCGGGGTATGAGTACACGGGGCGGAAGCCTTTCAGCGATGTCTTCTTCACCGGCCTGATCCGCGACATTCAGGGGCGCAAGATGTCGAAGTCGCTGGGGAATTCGCCCGATCCGCTGGAGCTGATCGCGAAGTATGGCGCGGACGGCATCCGCTTTGGTCTGCTGCGGATCGCGCCGCAGGGGCAGGACATCCGGTTTGACGAAAAGGTCGTCGAGGAAGGGCGGAACTTTGCCAACAAGCTCTGGAATGCCGCCCGCTTCCGCCAGATGCAGGGGCCGAGCGCGCCGGATGCCGATCTTTCGGGGCTGCCGCTGTCGATCTATTCCATTGACCTTCTCGCGAAGCTTGATGAACTGATCGCGAAGGTGAACGGGGCTTACGCCGAGTATCGCTTTAATGAGATTGCCCAGTCGCTCTACGACTTTTTCTGGAGCGAGTACTGCGACTGGTACGTGGAAGCCGCCAAGACAGAGATCTCCGGCAGCGATGAAGCCGCCCGCGCCTCGGCGCTCGCGGTGATGGATACGGTGCTCAACCGCCTTCTTCGCCTGTTGCATCCCTTCATGCCGCATATTACGGAAGAGCTTTGGGAGACGCTGGGCTTCTCGGCCAGGAGCCATGGCAAGCCGTTTGTGCTCTATTCGGACTGGCCGGAGCCGGTGGGCATTGCCGCGCTGGTGGGCGAGGCCGCTGTGAAGGCGGCGCAGGAG
>JBEBWR010000064.1:0-14009 GCA_040392045.1 Chthoniobacter flavus
ACAACATCCGCCGCATCCGCTTCGCCACCAAAGGGCTCGCCGTCATGCCGCAGAAAATCCTCAGCGACGAAAAGTGGCTCGACGCCCTCACCAGCGTCGCCGAACTCGGCCGGAAACGGCACAAAGACGTCGCCGTCCATACCCATTTCAATCACCCGAACGAAATCACCGCCATCACCCGAGCCGCCCTTAACCGGCTCACCGAGCGCGGCATCTTCGTCCGATGCCAGACCGTGCTCCAGCGTGGCGTCAACGACAGCGCCGAGACCATGACGCTCCTCGTCCGCCGTCTCAGCAGCATCAACGTCCATCCGTACTACGTTTACTTTCACGACCTCGTTCCCGGCGTGGAGGACTTCCGCACCTCCCTCGCCGACGGGCTTGCCGTAGAGAAAGCCGTACGCGGAAGCACCGCGGGATTCAACACCCCAACCTTCGTCGTCGATACCATGGGCGGCGGCGGAAAACGGGACGCGCACTCCTTCGAGCACTACAACCGCGAGGACGGCATCGCCGTCTTCACCAGCCCCGCAGTACGGCCGGGCACCCGCTTCCTCTACTTCGACCCGCTCCTGAGCCTCAGCCAAGAGGCGCAAGCCCGCTGGGCCGACCCGAAGGAACAGCAACGGATGATTGACGAAGCGTTACGGGCATAGGACAAGATGGGGGCGCTATGGCACGCCCCCTCTTCCCCCTCCCCATCGTCGCGGCGGCATCGCTGGCCCTCTCCTCCTCTCTCGCAGCAAAAGAGGAATCGTTCATTGTCCTCTACCGACAGGCGGCAAAAGCAACGCCCGAATTGAAATCCGCCGAGAGGGAGGCGCTCTACCCACTTGACGCGGAAGATCGCCTTGCAACCCCTGTCTCCCCAAAAGTCAAAGAACTGCTCGCCCCGCTTGCCCCTTCCCTTCGCTTGCTCCGCGAAGCGGGAGACGCCCCCGGAGGTCCGTGGGGAGCTGACGAACCGGCGCTTCCCCTCGGGTCGAAGTTCTACCTCCTTCTCTCCCTCCCCTTCACCCAAGCTCTGCTCGACCTTCAAGAAGGGCGGGAAGAAGCCGCCGTAGCAAACCTCCGCTCGGGGCTGCTGCTTTCCCGGAGAGCGCGTTGGGAGATGTCACCGCTTATCGCCGCAATCCTGTGCGACTCCGCCGAATTCATCGACTACCGCATCATCGCTCAACTCCTTCACCGCCTCTCCCCCGAGGCCCTAAAGCGCCTCGCCGACACCCTCGCTCATCTTCCCGAGAGTCCTTCGCTGAAAGCCGCCTCTCTGGACTGCCTGAACGATCCCACCCTCACCGGTCTGCCGGAACGCCTCCGCGCCAATCGCCTCACTAAAGAAGACGACGCCCTTTTCGAGCAAGCCCAACTCCCCCGGGATGCCGACGCCTGCGCCGCCATCATTGCCGACTACGAAGCCGACATCCGCGCCCTCGCACCGCTTCTCGACCAGCCCTTCCCCGAGGCGTACCACGATACCCTCCGCTTCATCGACAACGTGAAAAAGCAGCGCGGCGAAGAGCACCTCTCCTCCTCCTTTCTGGTTCAGGACCGGAGCGCCGTAAAAATCCGCCTCCAGCGCGAGATCGGCCTCGCCATGCTGCGCACCGCCATCGCCATCACGCTACACGGCCCGGAAGTTGTGGAGAAATCGCGTGATCCCTTCACCGGTAAACCCTTCGCCTACGAGAAAACCGGCCATGGATTCACCCTCACCTCGGCCTACCTGCGCGACGATGGCCCCCTCTCCCTTACCTTCGCGCCGTAGCCGCCTTTTTATTCAGGTCGGATGAAGTAATCCCGATGCCCGCCACGGCCTATCGCTTTTGAGGCTAAGCGAAATCGCTTCCATCGCCTCTTTGAAAATCTCCCCGCTTCCCTCCCGTCCCCGCCGTTGGTATCCTGCCGCTCCCTCCTTTCCCATACTCCGCCCGTATGCGCCCCCTCTCCTCCCGCCTTCTCCCGCTGCTCATGCTTCTGAGCGGCACAGTCCCACTCATTTCCTCCGAGCCTCCCGCGGAATCGCCCCCAGCGACCGCGACCGTGGCCAACCAAGCCGAGGCCAATGCCGCGGACCTTTACCGCAAAGCCGGAAACGACCTGCGCCCCCTGAGCCCGGAAGAGAACAGCGTCGTCACCAACGCCCTTCGCAATAGCGCCACCGAATCAGCCGCATTCCCCGAAAGCGCCGTCTCCTCCCTGCTGGCCGCCTACTCCTCCCCGCTCAAGCTTGTAGCAGAAGCCGCCTCCCTCCCGCGTTGCGACTGGGGGCATGATTACAGCAAAGGGCTGAGCATCTCCTACGCACATACCCAGCCCCTCATCACCTTTACCCGCCTGCTCTGCGTCCAGCTTCGGCTTCAAGTAAAGCGAGGCAGCTTTACCGAAGCCCTCGTCACCGCCCGGCAGATCGTCAATATCCGCCGGCATGTCGCTTCGGAGCAGCCGCTCGCCATCGAAGTGCTCATCCAGAGTTCGCTCAATCACCTGCTCCGGCGTGCCTTCGCCAACGACCTGCAAGCCTGGCCCCAATCGTCACTGCCAGCTCTGGAGCAACTCTTCGCCCCGCCCTCCACCGCTTCATTTGTCAAAGCCATCCAGACCGAAACCGCGATCGCGCGCACCCATTTCGAGCAAACCATCCTCCCCTCACTGCTCAAAGCCCCCGGCAGCGATCCCGGGAAAGCCAAGTCAATCATCACCGCTTATCAGGCAGACAGCCGGAAAATCGAGGCCCTCCTTCAGCTTCCCGCCGCCGAAGCGCTCCGGCAAGCCGAAGCCCTCCGGGAAAGCTTCAAGAGAAATGAAGCGCAGAGCCCGCTCACTCCCCTCGGGCTCGATAGCATCGTCGGGCTTGTAGGCATTGATATCAAAAACAACATCTATAACGCGCTCTTCCAAACCGCCATCGACGTCCGTCTCCACGGCACCAAAGCCATCGCAAACTCCCGCGATCCCTTCGGCGGAAAACCCTTTACCTATCAGGAAGACGATCACGACTTCACCCTCACCTCCGCTTTCATCGATAAAGAGAAGGCCCTCTCGCTCACCATTCGCTGAATCAACCGATCTCATGAAAACCCGCAAACTCGGCACCTCCGATCTCCACGTCTCTGAAATCTCCTTTGGCTGCTGGACCATGGGCGGACTCAACTGGGTCAACGGCGTCGCCAACGGCTGGGCAAACGTCGATGAAGACGAAATCACCGCCGGGATCAAAGCGGCGCTCGACGCCGGAGTGAACCACTTTGACAACGCCGACGTCTACGGCAACGGTCGCGCCGAACGGATGCTCGCCCGTTGCCTCAAGCGCCTCGGCGTGAAAAGCGAAAACGTCATCATCGCCAGCAAAGTCGGCCATTTCCCCGGCACCGCCGCGCACGCCTACGATCCCCTGCATATTCGCCACCAGTGCGAGCAGTCGCTCAAAAATCTCCAGCGCGACACCCTCGATATCTACTACCTGCACCACGGGAACTTCGGGGAGAATGACGAATACCTCGCGGGAGCCGCTGAAACGCTCGACGCGCTCGTTCAGGAAGGCAAGGTCCGGGTAAAAGGTCAATCCGCCTACAGCGTCGCTGATTTTGCAAAGACGGTTCCAGTCGTCCGCCCCGCTGTCCTTCAGGCCCGGGCCAACGCCTTTGATGACGAATTGATCCGCCCCGGCTCCGATCTTCAAAAGCTCATGAACGAGCATGGCCTCTCTTTCGTCGCCTTCAGCCCTCTCGCTCAGGGCCGTCTTCTCGGAAAATATAGTGCGGCCAATCCCCCGAGCTTCGACCCGGGAGACACGCGGATGAACAGTGGTCGCTTCACCGCCGAAGCGCTTGCAGAGATTGCGCCCAAGGTGGAGAAGCTCCAGGCGCGATTCGGCAGCGATGTGGAGTCTCTGGCCGCCGCAGCACTCAACTTCGTCCTCGCCCACGAAAACGTCGCCTGCGCCATCCCCGGCTTCCGCAACGAACGGCAGGCGCGCTGCAATCTCGCGGCCACAGCGTACCCTTTCACCGCAGCCGACCTCGCGTACATCCGCGAGGTCATGGCATCGTAGAGGTGCCCCTACTCATCGCCCCATAGATCGACCTCCACCAACCCGCAGCGCTGCTCGCCGGTCGGTCCGAAATTCAGCCGCACAAACCGGACTACTCCCTCACCTTTCAGCGAGAGCTTCTCAAGGGCGACCTCGGCTCGTCCCGCCGCTGTCCGCGCTCCCCACTTCGCGGCAGGGCTCCAGCTCTCGCCGTCCGGGGAGACCTCGCAGGTTCCCTCCGGCAGCCGGCCGATAAAGAACAATCTCGCCGCGCGGGCGGTCACTGGCGCGTTGAACTCAAAGGTCACCGTCCACGGCTCCGCTTCCGAACGGCAGGAGAGCACAAAGTCCTCCCCCTTTGCCTCATTCGGAGCTGCCGCGCCGGCAATGCGATCCGTCAGCCGCCCCTTTCCGGAGACACCGAAAGGCACCGGCTTTCCGGCAGGCTCCCCGGAGGGAGTCCGCGCGCCGCGCACCACATAGCTTCCGCCCACCTGAGCATTCAGCATCGGCTTGGGTTCACTCAGGCTCCATTCAAAGTAATTCCCCGTCAGGCAGAGTCCGCGGTCCGGTCGCTCCTGCCCGGGCTGTGGCGCCTTCGGGAAACGGAAGCGCCAGACCTCCCGGCCGCCTTCGAGACCGAACGACTTTTGCAACTTTCCGAAAAAGGCGACCCATGGAGCATCTGCGGCCAGCCCGGATACCAGCGGGCTTCCGGCGAAGAAAATGACCCGCCCCTCGCCATACGGCACCTCCAGCACGGCGGCCTTTCCATCATCATATCTCGCCCATACCTTCCCTTCCCTCTCCTTCAGCAGATAGCGATCCCCTTTGGACGCCAGCTTCTTTTCGCCCTCCACTACGATCGGCAGTCCGGACAGCGCCGTCGTATTCTCCAGCGGCGGCAGCAGCCCTCCGGCGGTCCGCTCAGAACCATCGCTACGGTGCCGGAAGCTCAGCGGATCACAGATCACCACCGTTCCCCCCGCCTTGGCATACGCCTCCAGCGCCTCATACTCCGCATCATCCGCGATCGGCATATAAGGAACGTAAACCGCCCGGTAATCCCGCAGGCTCTCCGGGTGCGCCGGTACGGAGAGATCGTCCACGAAGCGGAACGCCATCCCGAGTTTCGGCCCCAATACCGTGTAGAGCCATTCGTTATGATTATTCAGGCTGAAGGTCTTTGGCGCGCCCGTCCCCTGATAGCTCGTGTTGCTGTAGAAAATTGCGGCATCCGGCTTCGGTTGCTTCACGCGGAACGGCTTCTCCAGACGATCCACCACTGAGCGAACCACATTCCACCGCTCCGGCGCGCCGATGCGATCCACCACCGACGAGCCGCTCCTCCGTACCGCCTCATTATGAAAATCCGCGGAGTAGAGGTGCAGCCCCGTCGCGCCGCCGCGAAAAACCGCGCTCAGAATCTCCTCCACCTCCTCCGCGGTATAGCTCGCCGGATAATGGCCGATGTGTGGCACCGGCCAGAACTCCCTGCCTCCGGTCAGGTCGGAGTAGAACTTCGAGGTAAATCCCGCGTGATCACGCCCGCTTCCCTGCGCAGGGTAGATCTGGGCCGTGATCACATCAAAGACCTCCGCCCATTTTCCCACGGCGTAGGGCCGATGCCCCGTCATACAGTCCCACGAGATAAAGCCCAGCTCCGGCGCCTCTTTATCGATCATTGCCCGTACCTCGCGGGCCATCTTCATCATCTGATCGATTTCCCACCGATAGGTCGCGATCCAGCGGAAAGGATTGGTGTCGCTTGATGACTCCGGCAGCCCGTATTTGCCAAACCCGTATTTCTCGCGAATCTCCTGATCCGCCGCCTTCAGCTCCGGGTACGATTCCTTCTCATCCAGCGCCCGGAGAAGCGCCGTGTGCATCAGCTCCCACATCTCATCCCCGGCAAAAATCCAGCGCACATTCCCATCCTCCCGGGCGAACCTGATCGCCTCCCGCGCGCTCTCCAGATAGCTCGCCACCATCCGGGGATCGAGCGTCCAGACCGCCCCCTTCGCACCCGGCTTTCCGAATACCGGCACCCCCTCCGGTCGCTTGCCTTTGAGGTAGATCATCCAGCCCACCCCGTTCTCCTTTGCCTGCCGGACCATATCAGATTCCCTGCTCAACACGCTTGGCGAAATCACGAGACTCGTCCGGTCGCGGCGGTAGTGCTCAAAAGGCGTCTTCTCATGAACGTACTCCATACCGGTCCGCAGCGGCAGCACTTTCATGGAGGGTCGCATCAGTTCGTGCGCCCAGTTCACGATCCCCTTTTTCGACAGCCCCTCGGGCATCTCCTCAATCAGCTGCTCAAAGAGCGGCTTCTGCGTACGCGTCACCCTCTCCACCTTCATCTGCGCCTGCACCGCGTAGCTGGAGGAGAAAAGCTCCTTCCCTCCCTGCTGAATGCGGCACTCGCGCATCGCCTCTTCCTGCCCGGCAATGATGGGGATGCTTACATACCGCTTGCCCACCCGCACCGTGTTCTCACCCTTCCCCTGAGGAAATACGAATAGCGACGCTGGCACCTCTCCCGATACGATCTGAAACTCCCAGCTTCCTCCGCCGGATTTCTCCACGAACGGCCCCCGCTTGAGCGAAACCAGCGAGAACCCGTTGCCCTCAATCGGCCCGCCTGCCAGCGCCCGAAGAAACCCTTGAGGGTACACAAACCGGGGCCCCGCATAACTCGTCGACTCCCCCTCGCCACCGGCAAACCGGTTCCGGCCAATATTGACCGAGAAGACCTCTCCATGCACCAAACGATGCCCCATCGTGGCCATCGGGATCGCCACCTCGATCTCCCACGCATCCCGACCCACCCGAGCCTGAGCTACCGCGTTGGACGTCCAGCCGTTCGTCACCTGCTGGAGATTGACGATCTGTGAATCAAAGAGCGTCCCATCGCTATTGGCCACCAGCCGATAGATCGATTTTCCGAGATTCTGCGGATCGATGAAAATCTCCACGCTATCGTCCGTCCAGACCTTTCCCTTGATCTCATCGCCCAGCGTTACCGCTCGCATTTTCTCTGGCGTCGGCTCCGCGCAGCGGATGGCGATATAGACATGAGTACCGCTGAGCTGCATCCACGCCTCTGTCCGGGGAAGTTCCCCGGGCAGCTCGCCCAGATAAAGCGCCCCCTTCCACTCTGCCTTCCCGATCCGGCCGTCCACCTGCGGCGCAGTCGCTCCCTGTGGTACGACGGGGGGAAGCCCCTCCGCCATCAACGAACCGACTCCGAGCGGGCCGAGAGTCACGAATACAGCAACGCAAAAATTATTCTTCAACATCAAATACAAAAGGCTGTGGCAGATTCAGGCCGTAGTGATACTCGGGGGTAGCCAGCTGCTTGGATCGCTCCCGGTCAATCCGGGCGATATGTCCGTCGACAAAGAAAGCATTGGCATACCGCTTCCCCTTCTCCCCGTGGCGCAGTCCCAATCCTCGGGGGTCGCTGCGCTGCATCGCCTGAGAAGGCCAGTAATTGGGCCCGTTACCCGAGCTATCGGCCAAAAGAACATGCGTCGAGGGGCTCTTGACGGCCGCCAGAGGCAGTTCGTAGAACTTCACCAGCGTCGTCCTATTCGGCTCGAAGTCCTGATAGATCTTTGTCACCCCCGTGATCGCGCACATATTCAGCCCGTAGGTGTACCAGCGCCAGACATCCCCTGTCCCCTTATTCGGGCTGGCGGGATTGTAATTACGCATGGCCTGATGCGCCGTCTCGGGCAGCCTGGCCGACGGACAGTGCATGATCTTCCACGGCGTCGGCCCTGCCACGTAGCCCCGATTCACAATGTAGCGGCTCCAGCCTGCCCCGATATTCGCGCCGCCGATCTGGCTGCGGATGACATTCTGATTCACCTCCGCAGTATAGGCCAGAAACGCCACTCCGAGCTGCCGGAGATTATGGACACATTGCACCTCCTGACTTTTCTGCCTCACGCTGCGCGATACCGTTATACCCAGAATCGCCACCACGGCCATGATCGCGATCACGATCAGCATTTCCGGCAGCGTCCAGCCGCCGCGTCGCAGGTGTCTTAACAATGGTTTTGAGCTTTGCTTCATAAGTTCCGGGGAAAAGGAAGGGCCGACACCGTCCGGCGTCATGACTTCGGTTCGAGCCGAACCACAATGTCGCGCACTTTCATCGTCGGGAAGATCCGATAGCCTGCGATCGGGTCCTGCTCATGCTTCATGCTGTTGGTGATCCGTAGTTCATACTCTCCCTGCCCGGTAGCCGTCGGCAGGCGAAAGCGAAAAAGAAAGGGATTGAGCTGATCCGGGGAAACATAGCTCGAATCCTGCGGATCGAAAGCCTCCGGAGCCTGTACCACCGGTACCATCCACCATTTCTTTCGCCGGATCGGGGAGTGCCGCCCGTCCTTCCTGCCCCGATTGGTCTGAAACGTCTCCGGGCGATCGAGAATGTCCTCCACCTCTTCAGCGCCCCAGTAAACCCGCATCCCCGCATAGTACCCCGCATGCTTCGGAGCCGGATACCATGCCGTGAACTCCAGCACCGCTTCGTGATCGGGAGAAACCTCCGGCAGCACCACCGGCAGCCGGATTTCCGAGCTCCGCTCCACCTCCATCTCGCCGTCCAGTACGGTGACCACCTCATCCGCCCCAGCCGTTGCCATGCCGAGCATTCCCGCTCCCATCAGCACAGGCAGCACCCTCCTGCCAAACCGCCGACGGCCCATCCATCCGGCAAAGACCGCGCCCACCGCCAAAAAAGCCAGCGACGACGGCTCCGGGATCGCCTGCAAGCGCCACCCCCCTTGTTCGTTGAATAGCGAGACATCCCAGAGCAGGGCATCAAGGCTGCTAAGGTCAAGGGTCGCCGTCACCCCGGAGGTGTCTCCTGTAAAGAGCGTATAGATTCCGCCGACTGTCGCCTCATCGAAATCCAGCAGCAGCTTCACATTGCCGGTCAGTGTAGAATTCGCGGCAAAGTCGATCTGATCCACCCCATTTTCGCGGATTGCTAATCGCAGGAAACTGCCTTCTTCGAAGTTGCTCTCCCCTTTGAGTGCCAGAATCACCGACTGCGTGAGTTCATCGGAACCCGTTGCCAGCGTTCCATCCGCCTTGACGCTGATCGTTACATCGCTCCCGAGTCCATTGCCCGCCGCTTCAAAGATGGCGTTCCGGTTGACCGTGATCGCCGCGGCACCATTGAGTACGCCACCATCCTCCAGTTGAAGCAGCGAAGCGGATTCCGAAGTTGCCGCACCAACGTCGATGGCCCCCGTGGAAGTCAGCGTCCCGCCGGAGCCGATGGTCACGCGGTTCGCGCCATACGTTCCTGTCGCTGTCGCATCGTAGCCGTTGATCAGAATATTCCCGCTCGTGGCCAGGGCTCCTCCGCCTGCCACTTCCACCGCGTTTCCGCCGTGATTCGTCTCCGCGCTGTTGCCAATCAAAATATCCTGCGCGCCCATCTCCACCTTGGACCCCGCTCCCTCCACGCTTAGCCGGTTCTGGAAATGCCCCACATTGTTCCCCACCTCCACCGCGCTCCCCGTGATCTCCAAAGTCGACCCGCTACGGACCCGGACTTCGTTCCGCCCGGCTCCCCCCGTCGTGGCAGTGGTCCACCCAAGGCGCAGGCCGTTAGCCTTGTAGATCACTCCATCCTGAAGCTCAATCGCGTTATCATGACTCCCGGCCATCGAACTGATCAGGGAAGCCCCAACGCTCTCCACCCGCAGATTCGCCCCCTTGAGGATCACGGTGGAGCCGTGATTGATAAAGAACTGATTGCTCTCCGTTCCAGCCGTGAGATTGAGCGATCCGATACCGCTCTCCGGCCCCGCTACCGTAAGCCGCGCTGCCCCGGTAGCGCTTCCTATCCCGTACCCCAGACGCCAGCTGCTTGAGGTGGTCAGCGAAACCCCCGAGCCCAGCGCAAGGGTCAGATCCACGTCGGGAGCCACCGTCACCGACCGGCCGACGGCATCCTCATCAATCGATACCGTAATGGCTCCCGCCTCCGTCGGAGTGGGGAACTGAATCTGGGTCGCCGCCACGGGCACACCCGTCGTCCAGTTCGCCGGATCATGCCAATCGCCATCGCCGCCCTGCCAGGATCGTTGCGCCAGAAGCGAAGGCGTAGCGGCCACCAAAATAACAAGAGATCCGAGGAGAACTTTCATCCCCCTTTTTTCCCGAAAATGGCCGCTTCCGGTCGAGCGTAGACACTGTCCGGATTCCTTCACAATCTGTCGAGTTCTCCGCATCCCCGCCTTTTTGCCTACCAGAAACAGCGCTCCTTATCCGTCCGTGAACGCCGCGAAGAGGGAAAGGCGGAGCCGCGCCCCGCCTTTTTTACATATAGGGGTAAAAGGCATGTTTCTCGTCCTCCCTCAACTCGCTCGGCGTAAGATGGGTCTTTCGCCGCAGCCAGGCTGAAAAGTGCGAGGGCGAGGCAAATCCGAGATCAAAGGCTATCTCTTTGATGGAATCCTCCGAGCGCCGCAGCCGCAGAAAGGCATGCTCCAGCCTCCGCTGCTCCTGATACTGATGGGGCGTCATGCCCAACTCCTTTTTGAAAAGGCGATCCAGCTGACTCCCGCTCAGCCCCATCGCTTTTGCCAGTTCCGTCTGCCGGAATGACTTCTGAAAGCCGTGTTCATCAAGATAGGCAAGCATCCGCTGTACGCGGACATTCAGCTTTCGCATCAGATTGGGCTTCAGCCCCGCATTGATCTGAACCCGGATGCACTCGGAAACAAACGAGAGAAACTCGCTCCTGATCAGGCAGTGGGAAATCGGGCTGACCCGGCTCTCCTGAAGCTTCATTCCGATATGGGCGGTCTCCTTCTTCACCACCTCGTAGAGCCGCTTGGCTTTCACCTCAAGCTCGGGATACTCCGCCGCTCTCACCGTCATCGCCGGGTCCCAGTCAAAAAGCGGTATCCCTCCCGGCCATCCCAGCTTAAAACGGATGGAGAGCACCTTCGATCCCTCCGTAAACCGCTGCTGCCGGTCCCCCTCTCTCAGAAAAACCCAGTCCCCCGCATCCGCCAGCACCTCGTGCCGCCGATCGGAGAGCACGACACTACCTTCCCGCACCAGCAGCGCCGATTGGCCCGGGCAATGCCGGGAAAGGTTAAGATTCCTCCGCGCCACCTCGGCGTCATACACCCAGATCAGATCAGCCTGAAGCTGAAGCAGATCCGCATAGGTCATCGTCAATTCGAGAAAGGAGGCAGGGGGGCTCGTCATCTCGCCGCGAAGGTAGCACCCCTCCCTGTAAGGATCAATAGAACTTCATCCGGCTTCCTGCCGACTTATCGTTCCTCCATTGAAGCCCTCCGCCTGGGCCCCGACTGCCTCCGCTCCGACCGATGGCCTATCGGCCTACAGCGACTTCACGCGCGGCCGGTACTTCTCGATATAGGCCGCGTTCTTTTCATCTCCGCCCGGCGCATTCGCGCTATTCCAGACCGGCGGCGTAATCCCCCGCTCCACACAGACCCGCACGGTCTCAATCTCCAGCAGATGCGCGATGGCAAAGTCCACCACGTTCGACACTGGCGCGATCGGTACCGGAAATCCCGGCACCTCCACCACCGCATCCCCCACCGGGTTGTAGTCGTCAATGCAGACATCCGCGAGATCGAAGAGATTCTTCCCGCTGGAGTGCCGGATAAAATGCTCCGGCGGCATCTCTTCCTGCCAGTGCGAGCTGGAGACAGCGATGATCTTCGCTCCCCGCTCCTTCGCCTCCAGCGCCGCGTCAATCGTTGCCGCGTTGATCCCGATATTATGGAAGATGATCAGCAGATCTCCCGGCGCAAGCTGATAGTATTTCATCACCGAGCGTCCGAAATTCTCGCATCGCTCCAGCTCCAGATACTTCAGCGCCTGATTGAACACCGAGATCCCCGTCTCCATGATCGGGTTGATATTCGCAAAGCCGCCCGCGCGGAAGAACATCTCCCCCATCACTAGCGTCGTATGCCCGCCGCCGCCGTAAACATGGATCAGCCGATCCTGCTCCACCGCGTCCGCCATCAGCGCCGCAGCCTCGCGGATCGCCTCCGCCTGCTCCGTCACCACCCGCTCCAGCAGCGCATGCGCCGTCCGGAGATAGCCAAAGTCATTGAGTCGTTCTGTCGTCATTATCTTTTAATCACCCGTTTATAGTTTTCTCCGATCCGATCCCAGAGCTTCAGTGCATCCGGAGCCGCCAGCGAAGTCCCGTACCCGCCCCGATAGGTCCACGTCCCCAGCCGGTCCACTCCCAGCGACTCGTAGAGATCGACCACGCGATCCACCTGGCAAAAGTCCGCCGGCTGCTTGTAGTAGCCCATAATCCAGCGCTCCGAGAGCTTCCCATGCCGCTGCGCGATCGCCACTGTCCGCTCCGTAATCTCGCGGAAAAACCGCTCCGGCAGATTCCAGTCAATGATCGTGGTGGAGAACACATCGAAGTACGGCGACGCCGCCACCATGTCCCAGTTATCATACCCCCGATGCTCCGAGACATAATAGCCATTGAGCGTCGCGTGCACGCAGCAGGTAATCTCCAGCTCCGGCTTGAGCGCCTTGAGCCGCCGCGAAGTCTCCTCCAGAATGTAGAGCGCCTCCCGCCAGCGGAATTGCTTCACATCATCATTCATGATGCGCGGCATCGCATAACCATAATAATCTTCAAAGCGCTTGCGACAGACCGGACAATAGCAGCTCCACTCGTCCGCCACGCCGCCCGTAATCGAAGCGTACGACTTCGGGTAGGCATAATGCGGCTCATCCCAGAAGAAACCGTCCGCCGTCGTCGCCCGCGCAAGCTTCAGGCAGAAGTTCATGAAGTAATCGCGGAAGGACGGCGTATTAAAGCACGCGTACGGCAGTGCCTCCCCTGTCAGCGCCGACACCTGCCGATTGTTCACATGATTCTGGAGGTACAGGCTCACCTGCTCCCCGCCAAAGAACTTCCCGATCCCCCACGGGTCGAGCAATACCCGCAGCCCCATCTCCTGAGCCTTGCTCACAATCAACGGGATACTAGGGAACCAGAAGTCCACGTCGAACTCCGTCACCGCCAGAATCACCGTCGTACAGCCATGCTCCAGCATCTCGCGAAAATCCCGCTCCGCGTGCTCCACATAGCTAATGCCGTAGTAACTGATTGAAGTCTGTGTAATCGCCATAGAAAGAAAAAATAAACTTATGAAACCCGCACCGTTCTCCCGTGATAGAGCGACTCATACGCCGCATTCATCACCTTTACCGCCGCCAACCCATCCGCCAGCGTCGCCTCCTCATCCGACCGAGCCTCCCCCCGCACCTGCCGGGCGAAACGCACCAGCATCGGATCTTTCGGGCGCACCGACGGCGTTCCCTCCACGATCAGGCGGTTCGGAGAAGCATGCCCCTCGCCCATCATCAGCACGGGATGATCGAAGTAATCCGCGTAATAGCATCCCGCTTCGCCGAGAAGCTTGAGATTACACTCCAGCGACTTCGGCCAGTAGAGCCGCCGCGTCTCCGAGCGCTCCTCAAGATTCGAGTACGATGGATTCACCATCACCGCCGTCCCGTCGGTCAACCGGCCGGTCAGCACCAGATGATCCTCCACCTCCAGATAATCGCGCTGATTACGGGAGGAGAAAGCCGTCACCTCCGCAAACTCCAGCCCCGTCATCCAGCGGATCAGGTCAAACGGATGCGGATGATCCGTCAGCGCCCCGCCGCGAAAGCGCGTCGCCCCGGGCGCCAGCGGTACGCGCCGCCCGTAGGAAAGCTCCGGTATACCCCAATTCGGGAAATAGCAGATCGGCGACTGCGACACATTTGAAAGCGAAATCGCGCTGATCTTCCCTAGTCGTCCGCTCCGGACCAGTTCCCGCGCATTCCGGAACTGTGGCTGATAGCGAAGCTCCAACTCCACCTGAAAGACGCACCCGCTCCCCGCCTGACGCTCCGCCAGTTCCGCGCTCTCCTCCGC
>JBEBWR010000065.1:0-13937 GCA_040392045.1 Chthoniobacter flavus
ATCACCTTCCTGCCTGACCCGACGATCTTCACGATCACCACGGAGTTTCAGTACAGCCGCCTCGCCGCCCGTCTGCGCGAGCTGGCCTTCCTCAACCCCGGCCTCGAAATCACGCTCACCGACGAGCGCGAAGAGCCGGTGAAGAAAGAGACCTTCCTCTACAAGCTCGGCATTCAGGAGTTCGTCCGCCAGCTGGGGATGAACAAGCAGCTCATTCACCCGAACCCGATCGTCCTCGCCGGCAAGCGCAAGGTCACCTTCCGCAGCAAGGATCAGACGGAAATCGAGGATGAGATGTATGTCGACGTCGTCGTGCAGTACAACGACTCGTACAACGACCAGATCCTCTGCTATACGAACGCCATCCCGAACCCGGACGGCGGCACGCACCTCACCGGATTCCGCACCGCGCTCACCCGCGCGATCAACCAGTACGCAAAGAGCAACAACCTCGTCAAAGACAAGGACGCCGCCATCACCGGCGACGACGTGCGCGAGGGCCTCACCGCCGTCATCTCCATCAAGCACCCGAACCCGAGCTTCGAATCGCAGACCAAGGTAAAGCTCACCACGACGGAGGCCGACGGCATCGTCTCCTCCATCACCTACGAGGGGCTGATGACCTACTTCGACAGCAATCCGCAGATCGCCAAGAAGATCATTGATAAGGGGCTGAACGCCGCACGCGCACGGGAAGCCGCCCGGCGCGCCCGCGAGACCGTCCGCAAGAGCGCGCTCACCGGCGGCGGCCTCCCCGGCAAGCTGGCCGACTGCTCCGAGCGCGACCCGAGCCTCACCGAACTCTACATTGTCGAGGGTGACTCCGCAGGCGGTTCCGCCAAGCAGGGGCGCGATCGCCGTTATCAGGCGATCCTCCCGCTGCGTGGCAAGCTCATCAACGTGGAGAAGGCCCGCCTCGATAAAGCGCTTCAGAACACGGAAATCCAGACGATGATCACCGCCATCGGCACCGGCATCGGTTCCGGGGATCAGGAAGGATCGTTCAACATGGAGAAGCTCCGCTACGGCCGGATCATCATCATGACGGACGCCGACGTCGACGGCTCGCACATCCGTACCCTGCTGCTCACGTTCTTCTACCGTCAGATGACCGAGCTGATGCGCGCTGGAAAGATCTATATCGCCCAGCCACCGCTCTACAAGGTCACGCGCAAGCGCCGCGTGGAGTACGTCGATGACGACGCGCAGCTCAGCAAAATCCTCATCTCTCTCGCGATGGAAGAGGCCCGCCTCCGGAACGTCGGGAGCAAGAAGGAATTCAGCACCGACCAGCTTAAAGAGATCCTTGGCCTGCTGGAGCGGCTCGATAAACTGAGCGAAGCCATCCGTCGCCACGGCGGCGACTTTGAGAACTACCTCGCCGCCCGCGACCTGCGCACCGGCAAGCTGCCCACCTACCTCGTGAAGGTACGCGACGGCAACGACGAAAGCGCCTACTACTTCCACGACGAAGTGGAGGTCCGCGGATTCCACCTCCAGAATCTTGACCTCAGCCTCTACGACATCGAAGCGGAAGCCGAGCTGCTCCCGGGCGACGAAGCCGCCGCCCCGGGTGTCACCGCCGCTCCCAGTCGCTCCGGAAAGAGCAACGCCTCGCGCCGTCGCGGTCGCCTGATCGAACTGCACGAATCGTCCACCGTCCAGAAGCTCCTCACCGAACTGGCCACGCGGGGCCTGAAAATCGAGCATTATGTCACCCATGATGAGCCGATTTTCGAGCTGGTCGAAGGCGAGGGAGAGAAAACGGCCATCACGCCGATCTTCTCCATCCCGCAGATCCTCAAGTCGTTCCGCGAGATCGGCGGCAGAGGCGTCCAGATCGGACGATTCAAGGGGCTGGGCGAAATGAACGCCAAGGAGCTCTTTGAAACCACGATGAACCCCGAGAAGCGCAAGCTCCTCAAGGTGGATCTCAATGAATCGAACGCCGTTGAGGCCGACAAGATGTTCACCATCCTCATGGGTGACGTCGTCGAGCCGCGCCGCGCCTTCATCGAAGACAACGCTTTGAACGTCCGTCACCTCGACGTCTGATCCACCGCATCCCGCAACCCCCTTTTTCCTAGCCGATGTATACGCAAAACGAAAAAGTTGAGCCGATCAACGTGGCCGAGGAGATGTCGAAATCGTTCCTCGACTACTCCATGTCGGTCATCATCTCGCGCGCCCTTCCTGATGCACGCGACGGGCTGAAGCCCTCCCAGCGCCGCATCCTTTACGCGATGCGCGAGCTCTCCCTCTACCCGAACCGGCAGCATCGTAAATGCGCCAAGATCTGCGGCGACACCTCCGGTAACTGGCACCCGCACGGCGAAGCCGTCATCTACCCCACGCTCGTCCACATGGCGCAGCCGTGGGCCATGCGCGAGCGACTCGTCGATGGTCAGGGGAACTTCGGCTCCGTCGAAGGCGATCCGCCCGCCGCCATGCGTTATACGGAAGCCCGCATGACGCACCTCGGCGCCGCCCTGATGGAGGACATGGACAAGGACACGGTCGATTTCGTCCCGAACTACGACGAAACCGCTACCGAGCCGACCGTCCTCCCCGCCGCCTGGCCGAACCTGCTCGTCAACGGCGGCACCGGTATCGCCGTCGGTATGGCGACGAACCTCCCGCCGCACAACCTCGGCGAAGTCATCGACGGCATCTGCGCGCAGATCGACCAGCCTGACATCACCATCGAGCAGTTGCGGGGCTTCGTCAAAGGCCCCGACTTCCCCACGGGCTGCAACATCTGCGGCACCAAGGGCATCAAGGACTACACCGAGAACGGGCGCGGCAGCATCAAGGTCCGCGGCAAAGCGGGCGTGGAAGAGATCCGGGGCGGACGCGAGCAGATCGTCATCACCGAGATCCCCTACAACGTCAACCGCGCCACCCTCGTCTCCCGCATCGCGGAGCTGGTGAATGAAAAGACCATCACCGACATCTCCGCCATCCGCGACGAGTCCGACGAGAACACCCGGGTCGTCATCGAGTTGAAGCGCGACGCCACGCCCAACGTGGTGATCAACAATCTCTATAAATACACCCAGTTGGAGTCGAGCTTCTCGGTCACCATGCTGGCCATCGACCACGGCAAGCCCAAGCTGCTCTCGCTCAAGGAGGCGAATACCGCCTACATTGAGCACCGCCGCGAAGTCGTGCTGCGCCGCACGAGATTTGAGCTGGCGAAGGCTCAGGACCGCGCCGAGACGCTGGAAGGCTACCTCATCGCGCTGGCAAACATGGATGATTTCATCAAGATCATCCGCAGCTCCGCCAGCCGCGACGAAGCCAAGACGCGCCTTATGGCCTATGAGTTCAGCCGCAAGCAGGTGGAAGCGCTCGGCATCCTCATCCGCAGTGAAGGCCGTCTCAACGACAGCGGGCTCTACCTCTTCAGCGAGCAGCAGATCAACGCCATCCTCGACCTCCGCCTCTATCAGCTCACCGGGCTGGAGCACGACAAGATCGCCAATGAATACGCCGCGCTGATTGAGCGGATCAAAGACCTCCTCGACATCATCGCCCGCGAGGCCCGCGTCCTCCAGATCATCAAGGATGAACTCCTTGCGATCCGCGAGAAGCACGCCACCCCGCGCCTCACGAATATCGTCCCCGACGAAGGTGAGATGTCGCTCGAAGACCTTATCGCGAACGAAGGCACGATCATCACGATCACCCACAAGGGCTTCATCAAGCGCACGGCGGTCAGCGCCTACCGCGCCCAGCGTCGCGGCGGCAAGGGCGTGCGTGGCATGGTCACGCGCGAAGGGATCAACGAGCAGGAAGAGGACGACTTCGTCGAGCACCTCTTCACCGCCACCACGCACGACTACCTGATGTTCTTCACGCAGACAGGCCGCTGCTACATCGAGCGCGTGTACGACATCCCCGAGATGGGCCGCGCCTCCAAGGGCCGCTCCATCGCGAACATCCTTCAGCTCCGCAGCGAGGAGAAGATCGCCGCCACCATCCGCGTACAGGCCAAGAGCAGCGGCACCGGCCCCGCCTCCATTGACAACACGTGGGACGAATCGCTCCACATCGTCTTTGCCACCGAGTCCGGCACCGTCAAGAAATCGAACCTCCTCGACTTCCGCAACATCCGGAGCGGCGGCATCATCGCCATCAAGATCAAGGAGGACGACCAGCTCATCGACGCCAAGCTTACGGACGGGAATGACGAAGTCGTCCTCATCACGAAGAAAGGCATCAGCCTCCGCTTCAGCGAGGACGAACTCCGCGATCAGGGCCGGAACACCGAGGGCGTCTGGGGCATCCGTCCAGAGAAGGGCGACCTCGTCGTGGCCATGGCCCTCGTCACGCAGACTTCGCAGCTTCTCGTCGCCGGCGAAAACGGCATTGGCAAGCGCACCGCCTTTGAGGAATACCGCAAGCAGAAGCGCGGCGGCAAGGGCATCATCACGATGAAGACCGGCGACAAAACCGGCGACGTCATCGGCGCGCTCACCGTTACGGACGCCACGGAGATCATGCTGATCACGAACAAGGGGCAGGCCGTCCGGACCCGCGTGAGCGAGATCCGTGAGATCGGCCGCAATGCCATGGGCGTCAAGCTCATCGACCTGCGCGGCAGCGAGAAGCTCAGCAGCATCGCCCCTGTCATCAGCCAGGACGAAGACCCCGAGGACGACGCCAGCGAGGAGGAAACCTCCGAAGGCGAAGCGTAATCCTCCTGTTCACCTTCAGGGGAGCCGCGATCCGTCGCGCTCCCCTTTTTCTTTCTCCTCTCCAGGAACATGAAAATCACCCCCCTTCTTCTCGCCGCAGGATTCGCCCTCACCTTCTCCCATCCGGCTTCGGCGGAAAAGCTCATCCCCTCAAAGGCAGACGAAGCGCACTCCGCCGCCCGGGAAGAAACCTTCATCCCGTGGAGCACCCCCGAGGAAGGCGGCCGCTACTGGAAGGAGCTCTCCAGTAAAAACATCCCCATCTACAAAGAGCATCAGGGCACGGAAGGCCGCAATCCGAAAGGACGCGATCTCTACATCCCCAATCCCGGAGTGGGCTACTGGGTGCTTGGCGGGCTGAATAAAGAGAGCCTCTGGAAAACGCACCACGAGAAGCTGAAAATCAAAGACGAGCTCGTCAGCGCTTCCGTCTATCAGGACAGCGACGGGGAAACCCGCTACTGGGCGCTCTGGGTGCCCGCCAGCAAGGCGCACATTATCAAGGCAAAGATGGCGGAATTCGGCATCACGCCCGCCCGGGTGGAGCTGACCTTCGACGATCATCTCCGCCAGCTTTCCGAGCGACTTTCACCCTACGCTCCCCTCGCCGCCTTTGCCAACCTGCTGCTCCTGATCCCGCTCTACCTTCTCTTCCTGCGTCGGTCGGCGAAGGATGACTACGGCAGGGGCTTGTCGCGGTAGATATAGAGCGTTTCGTTCATCTCCTTTGCCGACAGCGTCCGCACGGAGAAGTCCGCCATCAGGACGTTCAGGCGTTCGCGATGACGGAAGAGCGGCGTATAGTGCGCTCCCGAGAGCGTGTTCAGCCCCTTGGTCTGATCGATAAAGTACCAGAGCGCGTCGAGCAGCAGCCAACGCTCTCCGTTGACCGGCTTGCCGAGGTGGAGATTCTGCTGGAGGTCGGAGAGCTTTACGATGGCGCCGGTGTGATCGACGGTATCGCTGCCCGCCGAGCGGTCCATCGCATAGCTGTAATTATACGGCTCGGTCGACTCCCGCGCCGGACAGTTGAGCCATGCGTGATCGGCATCTCTCGTCATCCCACCTGCGTAAGGAAAAAGCAGCCGGAACCAGACCTCCACCTGTGCCTTCCCCTGCGCGTCGGTGAAATCCCGCCGCGCCATCGGCAAAGTCCCCCGATGGTCCGTCGCGTAGAGCGCGAAGAGCACTCCCGCCTGCCGCAGGTTCGCCGCGCATTTTACCCGCTGCCCTTCCGCCCGGGTCAGGCGAAACGCCGGCAGGAGCAGCGCCGCCAAAATCAGCAGCACGCCGATGGCTACCGCCAGCTCCATCACCGAGAAGCCGGATCGAAGATAATGGGGGGAGATTTTCTTCATGGCATCATAGACGTTTGGCAGGCTCAGGGCGTCACCACACAGGTCGTCTCCGTTACCTTCCCGGTTACAAGATCTCTGGCGGAGATCACCCAGCGCCCCGCCCGGTCATTCAGCGCGGGCATCCATTTGACCACTCCGGCGCCCTCCTGCAAGGCCGTCGCGCCGCTCCAGCCGGTCTCCCGCCCGATGGCGTCACGGATGGAAATCCGCACCGGGTGCACATGCTTCATCCGCTTCCCGGATTCTCCCACCACCTCCAGACGCAACTCCTGCCACTCCCCGGCCTTCGCCGTGGGCCGGGAGAAAAGACGCAGCTCCCGCACCGGCTCCGGCAGCGCGAGGATCATGCGCCCCGAGGCCGGGGCCAACCAAAGCTCGGTCTCAAGCGTCTGCTCCACGTTCGTACTTCCCTTTACCCTCTCCCCGCTGGCGAGATCGTAGAGCACCGGAAAACGGTCGGTCCGGAACCGCAGCGGAGCCAATTGGCGCACGCCGTTTTCAAAGTGGAGCTGATGCCTGCCGAACTTTGGTCCGTAGGTCCGATCGTCGTTGATCACGAAGTGCCAGGCCCCCTCGCCTACATCGAGCGAGTTGATGATCACGCGCGGCGACCCGCTGGTCACCTCGCCGCGATAGGGCTTTACCATCGGGGCCAGCTCCTTCGCATAGCGCTCCATCATCTCCCGCGCCTCGTGCGCCGTCACCATCTCGCGCCCCTCCAGCGCGGCCTTTCCGTTCTGGCGCAGAAGCGGCTCAAAATCAAACCGGGTAAAGCTCACCGCCTCCTCGTCGCTCAGCGCCACAGTCCCGGCATCCGCGATCACCTTCCCGCCCTGCGCGATGAACGTCTTTATCGCCTCCCTCATCGCCACG
This sequence comes from Chthoniobacter flavus, assembly GCA_040392045.1. Lineage (GTDB taxonomy): Bacteria > Verrucomicrobiota > Verrucomicrobiia > Chthoniobacterales > Chthoniobacteraceae > DATMFV01. Next base: position 6,932 of record JBEBWR010000065.1, read on the forward strand.
GTCATCGTATCGCCGAGCGGGATCACCAGCGCCTCATAATCTTTGAGCCGTCCCTCCTCCAGATCGTTATCAAGCAGCACCTCAAACGGCACGTGGTTCTGCACCAGCAGCGAAGCGTACGGCAGCGCGGCTTCGTTGAGGTTGTAGCTCAGCGGCCGATCCGTAAACCACGCCGCCGCAGCGCTCGCCAGCAGCGCCACTTTCGCCTTCGCCGGGCGGCCAGCCAGAATCGCGGGGCCGTACGGCTTGAGCACTTTCTCGGAGAAATCCGCGATCACGCCGAAGCTTTCCGGGCTGCTATAGTATTCGTCGTGCCTGCCATCTTCCGGCGACAACACGCTGGCCCAATAGACCGACATCTCCTCGGGGCGCTGCGAAAGGTAAATCCAGAACGCCTCCCGCACATAGTCCGGGCTCGCAGTGAAAAATGGATCGCCGTTGGATGTATCAAGCTGGAGATCCGCAGTGGAACTCTCCAGCTGCATCACCATGCTGCCATAGACATAGAGGGTTACAATCGCCTGCACTCCCTGCCCCTCGGCCCGCCCCGGAGCGCGGAGGAAACTGGCGAACATCAGCCGCTTGAGATCGTTGTACGCGTAGGTCCATGACCCGACAAGATCGAGTCCCTTCGCCACGTCGCGCGTCGGCGCGTTGCGCCACGGCTCATGCGAAAGCTTCAGCCTTGGCTGACGCTCGCGGATCACCTTGGCGATCTCTTCATTGAGCAGCGCCGTCCCGTGGCCCCGCTCGAAAAACCAGCGCCGCCCGATGTAGTCCGGATCGTCGCTCGCGATCACTCCGCGCTTCGCTCCATCGGGGAGGCGAAAGCGTGCCGCGTTCGGATCGAGAATCACTGAGAAATCAAAGCCCAGTTCCTTCTGTGCCATCGCCAGCAGTTCCGGGTTCACGCCCGGCAGCGGACGCTGCTCCGAGGAAAGCATCACGTAGCGGACGGCGGGATGCCCCGCGTACTGCTCCAGAAACGACGCGGTCACCTCCCGCGCGTGAGTCTGCGCCGGTTCCGTCAGCGGGTCCACGGGCCACGGCGTCGAAGCCGACACCCGTTTGCCATTCACGAGTTTCACTCGCGCCGCGTCCTGCTGCACCACCTTCTCCGACCAGAGCGGGTGAAGGTAGAAGCCGATGGCAAACCCTTCGCGTACAGCGGCGTCGAGCAGTTTCATCCGCTCCTTCCACCGCTTGCTGCCATGCTCTTCGGCGTCGCGCATGACCAGCGTGGTCCCGCCGGTGAATCCGCGTTTCCGGTACCAATCGAGATTCATGGGATGATTCACATGACCCCAGCGGTAGAGCGGGATGCCGCCCGTCACGACGCGCGGCCCGACGGTAAACTCAAAGAGATCAGCCCCTTCCTTTGCCTGAGCGTGCAGCCGGTAGTCGCCCTCCCGCAGCGGCATCGTGTCGAGCCGCCACTGCGCCACGCCGTCTTCCCCTGCCGTCACGGTTTCTTCCAGAACATCTCCGAGCCGGAAGGTCACGTTCTCACCCGGAGCCGCGCGGAACCGAAGCTCCATCACCTCTCCACGAGGGAACGCCGTGCGATCCATCCGGAGGAAACTCTGCGAGGCGGACGGCTTCTCCGCAGCGTCCGCCGCGAACGTTGAAAGCGACAAAGATAGAATCATAGCGGTTGTAAATTTCATAAAACTTTCCCTTCACTCCGGACGCGCGACCTCCACTTCCACCTCCAGCATAGGGCGATGCTCCACCCGCTGACCTTCGCTGGAAGTGAAGAGCACCTGCACGCCGCCCGCGTGAGAAATCGTGCGGGGATAGAGCGCAATGGCTTCCTTCCGTTCCGGATAATCCAGCCAGTCCTGAACGACGAAAGGCGAGATATCTTCAAAGATCAGCTCCTCCCCTCCCGGCTCCAACTCCGCCTGCGCGACGGGCGACGTCTCCAGATCCGACCCGGTACGCGGCATGAGCACGTTCTCCCCATCGCCCCAGCCTTCTTCGTCCGTACGACTCCACCGCGCCGACACCGCTCCCTGCGCTACGGCTCCGTTGGCCTGCCCGAAGTCGAGCCCCTCTTTGCGGACGCGCCGCAGTTCATAAAGATGCGGTACCGATCTCGGCTTTGATGACTCCACATGGAGCTTCAGCCGCGCCGAGCGCACTTTCGAGCCCTGCGGAATCTCCGCGAGCGTAAAGCGGAAGAGCACGAGCTTGCTCCACCGCTCCTCATTGCGGAGCTGCTCGCCGGAGGGAAGCGTCAGGAGCTTTCCTCCCGAGGCGTAGCTGGCGAGCCACGGCGCAGCCCCGAAGTTCCACGACAGCCGCGCCTCATCCTTCTCCTGATAATCCAGCCCCACGTCTTCCACCACCACCGGCTCTCCGCCCGTCTGGCGCAGCTCAAAGGTCTTTACTTTCTGCGCGGAGAGGGAGGCTTGCAGCAGCAGGCCCGCGGCGCAGACAAACAGGGGGAAATGCGATTTCATCATACCTTAAAATATTGCGGACGCTCCGGGGCGGAAAACCGGCGCGGCGGACCGCACGATCGGCGCATCCGGAAGATGCTTCGCCGCCTCTTCCAATAGGGAAAGCCCCAGACGGGCCATCTCCTCAAAGGGAAACTCCCAACCGCAGGGCGCGATCTCAAAACTCTCTGCCGGAGAGACGATATATTCGGTCACCAGCGTCAGTTCTTCCGGCACCCTGATGCCGCGCTTGAGCGCTTCTTTCAGCACGACGCGATAGACGCTATCGGTTGAGAGGTAGAGCGAGCACGGGAACTCCAGCCGATCCATTAACGCGCTCACCTCCGCCTCCAGCGTCCCGGTCTGCTGGTAGGAATGGAGCGTGATCTTCTTCATCGGCCATGCCCCGCAGAGGTCCAGATGCCGGAAGCACTGCTCCCAATCGCGATCCATGACCGGGAAAAAGATATGGAGATGTCGTGACCGGTTCTTTTTGAAAAATGAAATGCTCCCGTACAACGCGGCAAATGCGTCGATAAGGACAGAGTAAACCGGCTCCTTCGCCAGCGTGCTGCCAACCCAGACGAACGGAATACCCGACGCAATGAGATGCAAAATCTGGCGCGCAGGATAGCGCGAGACGATCAGCACGCCACGCAGTTCGCCATGCTGCCAGCGCCTGAGCAGATCGGCATGATCGGCGGCGGCCCGTTCGTCGCTGGCGGTCTCCACCGTCTCCAGAGTCATCCCGGCCGCCTCCACCACGCTCTGAAACGCGGGGAGCAGGTGGTAGAGCATCGTCGTCTGGGGACTATACCGGTCGAGATGTACCGCCGCGATGGTGGTGGGCCGCAGTTCCTTGAGCAGAAACGCCCCCTGCCCCTGACGCCGCTCCACGAAGCCGCTCTCCACGAGCCGGGTCACTCCCGCCCGGGCGGTCATGTACGACACGTGCAACTGCGCGGCCAGCTTTCGCTCCGATGGTAGCGCATCCCCGATCTTGAGTCCCCGCTGGAGGATCTCCCGGGTGATCGCCGCGGCGACGAAGTCGTGCTTCGTTCCCCGGTCCGATATCCAGTCGCTGACCTGCTCGGCGCGCTTCCGCGCGCCGCTTTCCGCCAGCGGGTGCTGGCCGGGTCCGGTCTCCTGAGAGGGATTGCTCATGATCATGAATTACTTCCGATCCCGTGAAAACACCACTCTACTCTCGCCGCCTGCAAATGACCAAAGCTCCGGCCGCCGCCCCAAGCAACAGCACCACGCTCCCCGGCTCGGGGATTGCCGTCGTATAGCGAAGCTGCACGCCGCTGCCGTCGCTCTCCAGCGAAAATGCGCCGCCTTGCAGATCATGCAGCGCTTCAAACCCGCTGCTATCCAGCGAGAAAATGCCCAGCAGCCCGGTGTCGAATCCATCTTCCACGCTCATCAGCGTCCAGATACGATCCTGCGCCGCATTAAAGTCCGCGAGCGCCCCCTCTTCGCCGCTACCGGCGAGGCTCTGAATGTTGACCACCACGGAGCCGCCGGGGTCGAGGCTTAGCGCTCCGAGGTCCAGCAGGTCATAGCTGCTCCCCGCCGTGGTCCCCTGCCAGCTGTCGAGCTGCCACTGGTAGGTCAGCGCGTTATTGACGGCGAGACTGTCGTAGCGCTGGCTGCCTACCCCCATTCCCGGCGCAAGGGTCGTCGCTCCGCCGATCGCGACTGCCGTGGAGAACCGCCCGGTTCCCCCGAGCGTCCCCGAGTTGACCGTTAGCGCCGAGGTGTACGCCGTCGCTCCGTTGTAGAAAAAAGAGGCTCCATTGAGATTCACCACGGAGCTGCCTCCAAAGCGCGACGCCGCATCGCTGTTCACAATCCAGAGCATCTCGTTCGCATCAATCGTCCCGCTGAAGGCCTCCGCCGCGCCGCTCCAGATCAGTGTGCCGCCGCTGATCAGCCGATGCGATCCGGTCAGCCCGGTGTTCGCGCCGATGGTCAGCGTCCGGTCGGGGGCGACGGAGATATAGGAGTTCGTCCCGTTAAAGGTCACCCGATAGGCCGAGGCGCTCTGGATCGTGAGCGAGCCGCCCGTATTTCCCCCGGAGACCGAGAGCGCCCGAAGCGTCGGCGTGTTGTACGCCAGCGTGACCGTGTAGCCTGCCGTCTTCGGCAGGAATGCCGCGATCCGCCCCGGTCCGGAAGTAAAGGCGTGGTAGTCGGTCACCGTTCCCGGCGCCGCATTGGCCCAGTTCGCCGTCGAAGCATCCCATGTCCCGCCTACAATCTCGGCGAAGGTATAGCTCGTCCCGTTTTCCGGAGGCGGGGTGATCCCCGTCCAGACCTGCGTTGTCGCCGCCTGCCCGAAGAGCGTAGCGGGAAGAAGCAGCGAAGAGAGGGAGAGAGCGATGACGACGATGCGACCCGTCGATGGCTGGAGAGATGAGAGAGATTTCATAGGAAAAGACACCTCGAAAGCAGTTGAAAAAGGGGGCGGAGAAGATGCCGGGCCGGAGAGTGAACTCGCTTTCGGTTCCGTTCCGACATTGGCGAACGTTCACAGCTATACAACTATAGCAGTTGGCGACGCAACCCTTTTTTGCCCAAAATCGGGTTTTACCGTAACGGCATTGCGGCAGGGCCGCCCTTCGCGTAGGCTACCGCCCATTATGGAGAAAAATTTCAAGCCGATCATCTGGGCGCTGGCGATTGCGCTGCTCCTGATCGTCGGAGCCGCCATCGTCTATGCCCCCGTCCTGCTTGGTCTGCGGAAGGTGGGCGGCTCCATGGCGACGCTGGTGGAAAAGACCAAGGGGAAGTTTTCCCCCGTGATCCGCGTGGATCAGACCATCATCTATCAGGAAAAATCTCCGGTACTGGAGCTGATCACGCACAAGCAGCTCCTCCAGCATCGGATGGAATGGAAATCGACGTGGGTCGGCAGCACGAAAAGCGTCACGCTGGAGGGCGATTTCCTCGCCAGCGGCGGCTTCAACCTCCTTGATCCGATCACCGTCGATTTCGACACGAAGGAGAAAGTGGTCCGCGTTGTGCACCCCGCGCCGCAGCTCATGGCGCTGGAGTTGAAGGAACTTAAGACGAGTCAGGAGGAAGGCTGGTGGAACAAGGTCTCCGATGATGAGCGGAACGAGATCACCCGCGCGTTCAAAGCTGAAGCGCGCCAGCGGATTCTAAGCGAGTCGCCCCTGCTGGAGAATGCCGTGAAGGATCTGCACGCGCAGTTTGATGTAGCCCTTCGCAACAGCGGCTACCGCATCGAGTTTCAGCAGGCCGGGGCCAAAGCCACGCCACGCCCATAGCAGTCCTTATGATTCCCGAGACGCTTATCCAGCAGATCGCCACCGCGAATGACATTGTCGATGTCATCTCGGGGTACTTTCCGCTCAAGCGCGCCGGGACGGTCTACAAAGCGCTCTGTCCCTTTCACCGGGAGCGCACCCCTTCCTTTACGGTCAACCCCGCGCGGCAGACCTTCAAGTGCTTCGGCTGCGATGCGGGGGGGACGGTGTTCCGCTTTGTCGAGCTGTACGAGAACGTCAACTTCCCCGAGGCGGCACGGCGGCTGGCCGGTCGGCGCGGCATCCCCTTTCAGGAAGCGCCGCTGACTCCCGAGGAGAACGCCCGGCAGCATCTTCACAAACGCCTCCGGAGCCTGCATGCCGACGTCGCCGAAGCCTATCATCGCAACCTGCTCCGCGCACCGGTCGCCGAGCATGCCCGGGCCTACCTGAAAGGACGCGGGATCAGTATCGACGTGGCGCGGTCGTGGAAGCTCGGCTACGCGCCGGAGGCGTGGGATTTCGTCGCGCAGACCGGGCGAAAGCTCGGCTACACCGATCACGAGCTGATCGAGAGCGGTCTGGTCACCATCAAGGAAGACGAGGGCGGATCGCGCTCACGGTCGCCGCACTTCTATGACCGCTTCCGCGACCGGCTGATGTTCCCCATCTGCAACGACACCGGAGAGGTTATCGCTTTCAGCGGCCGCGTCCTGAGCGCCGAAGCCTTTGGCGGGAAGTACGTGAACTCTCCCGAAACGCCGATCTACAAAAAGGGAAAGACGCTTTTCGGGCTGCACAAAAGCAAGCGCCCCCTGATCGACGCCGAGTCGGCCATCATCTGCGAAGGACAGATCGACCTGATCAGCGCATTCGAGTCCGGCGTGACGAACATCACCGCGCCGCTCGGCACGGCGTTCACGGTCTTTCAAGCGTCGATCCTCAAGCGCTACGTACGCGAAGTGGTCCTCTGCTTTGACTCGGACACGGCGGGGATCAAGGCTGCCGAACGCTCCCTCCCCGCCCTGCTTGACGCCGGGTTGGCCGTCCGCTTCGCCGAGATGCCCGAGGGGCACGATCCAGACTCGTTCATCCGCGAACAGGGGCCGGAGGCCTTCCGGCAGCGCGTGGCCGAGGCGCGGGATTTCTTCGAGTTCCTTGCCGACCGGCTTGCCGATCACGCCGATTTCCGCACGCCTAAGGGGAAAATGGTCGCCACGCACCGCATGGCAGAGCTGGTGGCGCTGATCACCGACCCGGTGATGCGCGAAGCCGTGGTGCGCAGCG
>JBEBWR010000066.1:0-13876 GCA_040392045.1 Chthoniobacter flavus
TGAGCGGTATGACCACCTCTTCTGGCGGCGTGACCGGGCGATTGAGAACTGGGCGCTGAAGATCCGCCACCATCTCGCCGACAGCGAGCGGCTGTTTCTCTTTGCGGCGAATCACTTCGAGGGCTGCTCGCCGCTGACAGCGCAGCGGCTTTCTCAGGCGCTCGGGATACCCCTGACGCTCAAAGACCCGCTCGCCGAAGAACGCGGCAAGGGGGAGCAACTCGATCTTTTTTAGTGTTCCGGCTTGCCCCAGCGCGACAGTCGCGCTCCCGCATAGAGCAGGGCGAGGGGTTTGAAGATCTGCCACCCGATTTTCAGCATGCCTCTCAACATGGCGCGGATCGGGAGAAAGCGCGTGAGCAGAAAGCCGAGGCTGACCGCTCCGAGGGCTGCTTCCAGCGGGTGATCCTTGATCAGGCTTCCCGGCTCGTGCTTCGGCAGCGCCATCTGCGGGGGGCGATCCTCAATCTCCAGCTCCCGTTCGGCGGGAGGGATGGGGCCTTGCCGGGCGCGCTCCATGGCCTCCCGCGTTCTGGCGGCCGCTTCTTCAGCTACGCTGCGTTTCGTCTCCATATACTCCGGAATCGGGCGATGAGCGAAGAATGAGGGTGAAGCATGCCGCTTTTTCGGGTAGGTTCCGCGCTGTGAAACTGCTTCTTGTCGATGGCAACTACTATGTGTACCGCTCCTTCTTCGCAATTCGCGAACTCTCGAACTCCCGGGGGGAGCCGACGAACGCCATCTACGGCTTTGTCAAAGTCGTGCGGAAGATGATCCGCGACCTCCGGCCCGACTGCGCGGCGGTCATCTGGGACGAAGGGCTGCCCCAGCGGCGGACCGAGCTTCAGCCTGAGTACAAGCAGCAGCGCTCCGAAATGCCCGAGGAGATGCGCCCGCAGATCGCGCAGATCCGGGAGCTTGTCCCGCTCATGGGGCTGCACAGCCTGTCGCTGCCCGACACCGAGGCGGACGACCTGATGGCTTCCTACGCCGTGGCCGCACGGGAAGCGGGCGGGGAAGTGGTAATGGCGACGAATGACAAAGACCTCTTTCAGATCGTGGACTCCTGCGTGCGCGTCTATTCCACGAACAAGACCGATCTCGCCACGCCGAAAGACCCCTTCGCTCTGCTGGATGCCGCCCACGTGGAGCGGAAGTGGGGGGTGCGTCCCGATCAGCTCGGCGATTATCTCGCGCTCATCGGCGATAGCGCGGACAATATCCCCGGCGTTCCCGGGATGGGGCCGAAGCGGGCGGCGGCGCTGATCGCGGAGTTTGGCTCGGTCAATGCCGCGCTGGAGCGGCTCGACTCCGTCTCTCCCTCCGTACGCGAAAAGCTCACGACGGGGCGCGGGCAGGTGGCGGTCAATCAGCAGATGGTCCGGCTCGATCTCGACCTGCCGCTGCCGGTGCCGGTGGGGGAACTGGTGATCCGTCCGCGCTACGAGGAACTGGTGGCGGCGCTGGAGGGATTTGAGTTCAAGGGACTGACGCAGGAGGTGCGCGACGAGGCGGCGAAGGCGCAGGCAGGCGTCCAGACAGAGCTGTTTTAGCGGCACTGATAAAAAAGACTTGCCGTGTCGTACGGGTGCGGCATCGTGAGCCGGTAATGTCGAACCAAACCCCAATCCTTCAGGCCTCCGTTCTCTGCGAAGATGTACGGCAGGAAGTCAACGGTATGCAGTCGCTGGTCGGGATCCTCACGGTGATCCCCGCGGCGAAAGCGCCTGTTGGCGTGCTCAAGCTCTGCATCTGGTCGCGCTGGACGAACGGCGTCGGCAAGTACAACCAGTCTGCCCGCATCGTCGCCCCGGACGGCAAGACCGTCGTGGTGGAAGCAAAGGTGGACTTTGAGCTTCAGAACGTGAACGCTCAGGCAACGAACGTTCACTTCTTCGCCGGGGTCCAGTTCAAGGAATTTGGCCTCCACCACGTGGAGCTCTTCCTCGACGGTGAGCTGGCGATCCGCTACCCCGTCGCGGTGGTGAAGGTCAACCAGCAGCAGCCCGGCCAGCAGCCGGCGCGGTAAGCCTCTCCCCGCCATCCCATTTCTCCCCCCTGACCCGCAGCGGTCCGGGGGGATTTCTTTTGAAGGGATGTCGGTGCGATTCCTGCTTTGATTTTCAGGTAAACCCTGTGATAGATTCCACCAGACTTATCTCATGATGAAGCGCATCCGGTTCTTTTCCCTTTTGCTGCTTGCGGCAATGCCGCTGGTGGCTTCCGCACAGACGATCACGCAGGCGCAGCGCGCCCGAATGAGCGCAGCCAGAAAGGCGGAGATGCAGGCCTTTGAGCAGGCCGTTGCGCTCTACTATCACCAGCGCGAGCTGGCTGAAGAGGGGGGAGTGGTGCGCTCCGCGCGGCCCACGGGGATTCGCGAAATCTCCGTGCAGATTCAGATCTTTCTCGATCAGGCCTGTTTCGGTCCGGGGAAGATCGACGGTCAGCCGGGGGAATTTACCTCCAAGGCGCTGGCCCGCTATCAGCGGGTGAATGGCCTGCCGGAGACCGGCCGGATCATCGATGCGCTCTCGCAGTTGCCGCTGGATAAGATCGATCCGATCTACGTCGCCCATACACTGACGGAGGAAGACGCCCGGAAAGTCGGCCCCGTCCCCCGTCAACCGGCGGAACAGGCAAAGCTCTCCCGGATGCCCTATCCGAGCCTGCTCAAATATCTGGAGGAGCGCTACCACTGCGCCCCCGAGCTGATCTATGAGCTCAATCCGCACCTCGACGTCATGAACCTCAAGGTGGGCGACGTAGTCTATGTGCCGAACGTGAAGCCGTTCCGTATCGAGGACATCAAGCCGCTGAGCAAGATGCCGACGGTGGAGGAGTACAAGCAGCGTCGTCGGGTCGAGATTGATACCCGCGAGAAGTTTCTGGAGCTTTACGAGGATGACCGGCTCATCGCCGCTTTCCCGATCACTCCCGGCGGTCCGAACAATCCCGCGCCTCCCGGGAGATGGCGTATCGTCGGCATCGCCACCATGCCGTGGTACCGCTGGGACGAAGGCGTGCTCAAGCACGGCGTGCGCACCAATCATTTCTATAACATTCCCGCCGGCCCGAGCAGCCCCGTGGGCATCGTCTGGATGGGGCTGAACAAGCCGGGCATCGGCCTGCACGGGACCAACAACCCGCAGACCATTGGCCGCGCCGGGAGCAGCGGCTGCATCCGCCTCGCGAATTGGGATGCCATCCGACTGGCCGGGATGGTGTCGGAAGGCACAAAAGTGACCATCGACGGGTACACACTCGCCCCTCCGGCGGCCACTGCCGAGCGGTAGAAAAGAAAAAATTCGGGGCTGTCCGAGAAAGAGCCGTTGACACTGACGGCTTTCATCGGTAACAAGACAGCCCCGCAAAAGGAACCGGTAGAACCGGCGATTCCTAAAATTTTGGCCGGGAGACGTATTATGCCAACCACAGAAGTTATTCTCACTGAAAAGATCGCCTCGCTGGGTGCCGAAGCGGACGTTGTGAAGGTCAAGCAGGGTTATGCCCGCAATTTCCTCGTCCCGACGGGGAAAGCCCTCGAAGTGACGCCGGTCGCTCTGCGGCGCCTCAATCAGCTCAAGGCCAAGCGCGCCGAGCGCGAAGCTCGCGAGCTGAACGAAGCTGAGGAGCTGGGTCGCCGGATCAACAAGCTCAAGATCACCATTACGCTCGAGACCGCCCAGTCCGGACGCGCCTTCGGCTCCGTGACCGCGAAAGATCTCGCCGAGAAGCTCGCTGCCGAGCTGGGCGTGGAGATCGACCGCCACAAGATCGAGCTGGAGCGCCCGATCAAGGAAGCCGGCAAGCACGACATCGCCGTGCGCCTGCACTCCGACGTGACTTCCCGCTTCGCCCTCACGGTGGAATCGGCCGCTGCTGCCGAAGCCGCGGAAGAGGAAGAAGCCGCTGAAGAAGCGTAAGCGCGTCTCCGCTGACGATTTTTACGCCCCCAATGCCAGATCCCGCCGCCAACCGGAGTGCCGCCCCTGCGACGGCCCCGGAGCGATCCGGGTCCGGGAAAGGGGGCGATTTCCGTAAGGGGGACTCACGGAGCGAGAAAGGCGGAGCCTACTCCCCGGACACGCACCGCATGCTCCCCCAGAGTCAGGACGCCGAGCTGGGCGTTCTCGGCTCCATCGTGCTGTCGCCTCGCGAGGTGATGGGCGAGTGCGTGGAGAAGAAGATCACGCCCGAGCACTTCTACCTCCCCGCGCATAATATCCTCTTTGAGATCCTCCGGGAGCTCTACGACTCGGGCAAGCCGGTCGATCTCATTCTGCTCACCCAGCTGCTGCGCGACCGGCAGCTGCTCGACAAGGTGGGCGGCCCCGCGTTTGTCACGAGCCTCTTCACGTTTGTCCCCACTGCGGCGAACGCGAGCTACTACATTGAGATCCTCAAGGAGAAGCACACCCTCCGGCAGATCATCCTGACGTGCAACGAGTTTGCCGTCCGCTCCTACGAAGAGCAGGAACATCTCGATACCTTTCTCGATCAGGTCGAGACCAAGATCTTCGGCATCGCGCAGAGCCGTCTGGGCGACAAAGGCTTCCGCATCAAGGACTCCGTCATGGAGGCTTTGGAGTCGATTGAGAAGCTCTATGAGCGGCGCGGCGAGATCACCGGGATCTCCACCGGCTTCACCGATCTGGACAAGATGACCGACGGTCTGCACGCCTCGGAGATGATTGTCATCGCCGCCCGCCCCTCCATGGGCAAAACGGCGTTTTCCATGAATATCGCCGAGTACGTGGCGCTCGATTTGAAAAAGGCCGTGGCGATCTTCTCGCTGGAAATGAGCAGCCAGCAGCTCGTACAGCGACTCCTCTGCTCCCGGGCGAAGGTGAACCTTGCCAACGTCCGCAACGGCTTCATGGCCGAGCGCGATTTTCATAACCTGACTGTCGCCGCCTCGAAGCTTGCGGAGAGTAAAATCTTTATCGACGACACCGCGGGCCTCTCCGTTCTGGAGCTTCGCGCCAAAGCGCGTCGGTTCAAGGCGCAGCACGACATCGCTCTGATCGTCATCGACTACCTTCAGCTGCTGAAATCGCCTTCCAAGCGAGGGCAGGAGAACCGGCAGATCGAAATCGCCGAAATTTCCAGCGGCGTCAAAGCGCTGGCAAAGGAGCTGGAGATTCCGATCATCGTGCTTGCCCAGCTGAACCGTAATCCGGAGTCCCGCTCCGGCGGCAAGCCTCGCCTGAGTGATCTTCGTGAGTCCGGCTCCATTGAGCAGGACGCCGACCTCGTCGGCCTGCTGGTCCGCTCGGAATACTACGCCGAGGACGATGAGCAGCGCGAGGAGACGCGCGGCGAGGCCGAACTGATCATCGCCAAGCAGCGTAACGGCCCGGTAGGCGAAGTCCCGCTGACCTTCCTCAAGGAATACACCCGCTTTGAAGACCGCGCCCAGCCGCTGGCGGAGGACGCGTAGCGCCCGGGCGTCATACGAAAAAATTACGGAGATGTCTGAACCCCTGAAACTTTACGTCAAGACCTGGTGCCCGTGGTGCATCCGGGCGAAGGCGGTCCTCGACGAGCGGGGCTACCGCTACGAAGAGATCGACGTGGAGGCAAACCGGGAGGATTACGACACCATGATCCGCCTCTCGGGTCAGCGGCTCACCCCGACGCTGGTGACGGGCGAACGGGTCCTGCCGGATTTCGGCCCGGACGAACTACTCGCCTTTCTGGAGAAGCACGCGATCCGACCGTGAGCGGGAGTATGAACGAGACGCTTGCGCCGTGGCTCATCGTCGTGGCGCTGTTCCTCCTCCATCTGGGGCTGCGCGGGATCTGGCATCCGTGGGCGCAGCAGGCGCGGACGCTTAGCTTCATGGGGATGATTTTCGCCGTCGGCTATGCCGTTGGCGGGAGCACCTACTGGGGGACGGTTTTTGTGGTCTCGTGGTTCGCATGGCTGATCGGACGGTATATCCGCATGGTGCGCCAGTGGCGGGCCACGGCAGACACCGATTTGCAGCCCTGCCGCGCACCGAACAGCTACCGCTTCCCGATGCTCGGAGAGGTGAGCGAGACGTTGGAGGAACTCGGATTTGAGGAGTTGGAGGATTTCGGGTCAGAGGAAGGAGAAGAGAGCGCGTTTCTGCGGCGCTTCCGCCATGCAACGGAGCGGACGCAGGCCGTGATCGTCTTTCAGGAGGTGGGAGAGATGGCTTTCTTCTACCTTTCGCTGACGACCTTTACGACTTCCGGCGAGGAGTGGACGACGTGGAATAATCCGGTGATCGACGCGCTGGTGCTGCCGCCGGAGGTGCATCTCCAGCCGGTAGGGGGCGTAGCGGACGAGTCCGTGGAGCAGATGTTGGAAGCGCATCGTGCATTCTTCGCCGCCGGAGGGCGGGAAGCGGCGGAGGTGCCGGTCGAATGCGGCCGCGAATTGCTGCTCAAGCGGATGCGCCGCCATATCGACTACAATGTGGAGCGGGGTATTCTCTGTCCGGCAGAGCAGGAGGGCGTGGTACGCTATTCATGGCGGGGCGTCTGGTTCGCGTTGAGGAACGCATGGCGGCGGTAACGCTTGTTTTCAATTTGGTGGTATTCCGTCCCGGTAGGCTCTAAATCTACTTCCCGTTATGGACTACTTTGCCATTGGGGTGACTGTCGCTCTCGTTGCGGTGCCTGCCGCGATTGGGCTGTCGATCAGGGGTAGAGGGAGGGTTCGTTCGTGGATCTTTTATACGGCTGGGAATGGAGCGGCGTGTCTGGTCTTGGGCCTGATCTGTCAGTCTGTCGTACCAAGCCTTCTGCTTGGAGTTTTCTTGGCCGGGCTATCGCTTTTTCAACTTTGGCTCGCGTTTCGGGATCTGCGGAAAATCAGGCGAAAAGTTCCCTCAAGTAATAGGGCCTGCTCAATCCTCCCATCTGCCACGGGGGAGCTTTATAAGCAGGCTGTATCCTATTTTGAAGAGGAGGGATTTCTTCCGATTCTGGATATCTGTTCAACCGCTGACGACAATCGTAGCGCCCGGTATTTCAGGGTGCTCTATCACCCGGAAGAACGCATTGAGGCTCATGTTGACGTGGAAGTCCCAGAGGCACTGGAGAGAGTGGAGGTCGTGCTGAGCACAAGGACGAGTGCTGGCGAGGAATGGGTCAGCATCAACGAGCCATTCCAGCCCTGGAACGCTATCGCTTCCGGAATACGGCTCAACAGGTTAGGCTGGAATACCTCTGCCTGCGAACTTCTGACCTCGCATCGGGCCTTTGTCGTCCCTGTTCAGGCGTCGGCCGTCCAAATGGGGAAAGCCGAAGATCATCTCGCGATCATGCGACGAGATGCTGAGAGAGACTGGGCCATAAGTAGGGCGGCGGGGCTGGTGGAGGAACTGCCGGGGGAAGAAGGCGTTATGCGTTATACCTGGCGGGGCTGTTGGCGCCTTCTAAAATGCGTTGCTCTTCGAGTATAGTGTTTTTCGTAGTGTCCCAAATGCTCCTTTTGGGTTTATAGTACGGGGCTATGTCAGACTCCTTCGTACACCTTCATCTCCACACGGAATACTCCACGCTCGACGGCGCGGTGAGGATTCCCGCGCTGATGAAAAAGGCGAAGGAATTCGGGATGCCCGCCGTGGCGCTCACCGATCACGGCGTGATGTACGGCGCGGTGGAGTTCTACAACGAGGCGAAGAAGACGGGGATCAAGCCGATCATCGGCTGCGAGGTCTATATGGCCCCGGGGTCGCTCTTTGAGAAGAAGGCGGCGTCGCAGCGGGATGCTTCGTTTCACTTTACCCTCCTCGCCGAGAATGAGGAGGGGTATCGCAATCTCGTGAAGCTCGTCTCCATCGGGCAGCTCGACGGGATGTATTACAAGCCCCGGATCGACCATGAGCATCTGGCGAAATATTCCAAGGGGCTGATCGGCCTGAGCGCCTGCCTGAAAGGGGAGGTCGCCATGGCGCTACATCATGATGACGATTACGCCAAGGCGCGGAATATCGCCGCGAAGTACAAGGACATCCTCGGCCCCGACAATTTCTTCCTCGAAATGCACGATCACGGGCTGGAGCAGCAGCGGAAGGTGAATCAGCACCTCCCGAAGCTCGCGAAGGAGCTGGGCCTCGGCCTTGTTGCGGCCAATGACGTGCACTTCCTCAATCGGGAGGACCACGAGGCGCACGACGTCATGATCTGTATCGGCACGGGGGCGAACGTGGCCGATGAGCGCCGGATGAAGTATATCCCGGAAGTTTATTTCAAGAGCCCGGCGGAGATGCGCGAGTTGTTCCGCGATTACCCCGAGGCGTGTGACAACACGCTGCTCATCGCCGACCGCTGCGGATTTGAGCTGGATACCTCGCCGAAGTACCCGAATTACGAGCCCCCCGTTGGCAAGACGCAGAACGAATATATCCGCGAGATCACGGAAGCGGGGATTGCCCGCCGCTACGGTGCTTACGCCGACTCCCCCGAGGTGGAGGAGCGCTACGAGCGCGAGATGGCGCTGCTGGAGAAGCAGGGGTTCGTAAACTACTTTCTCATCGTCTGGGACTTCATCAACTGGGCGAAGGAGCACGGGATTCCGGTCGGTCCGGGTCGTGGCTCTGCGGCAGGCTCGATGGTGGCCTACGCGATGGGGATCACCGATATCGACCCGCTGAAGTTCAAGCTCCTCTTTGAGCGATTCCTGAACCCCGAGCGTGTCAGTCCGCCGGATATCGACGTCGACTTCTGCCAGAACCGCCGTCCGGAGGTGATCGAGTACGTCCGTCAGAAGTATGGCGAGCGCTCGGTATCGCAGATCATCACGTTCGGTACGCTCGGCGCAAAGTCGGTGGTGCGCGACGTGGGGCGCGTGCTCGGCTGGAGCTACGGCGACGCCGATCGGGTGGCGAAGATGATCCCGAACGAACTCGGCATTACGCTCGCGGGGTTTGATAAAAAGAACAAGGAGACCGGGTCGATGGAGCATGTGGATGGCGCCATCGACAAGAATCCGGAGCTGAAGAACGCGGTCAATACCGAACCGGCCACCCGTCAGCTCTGGGAGGCGGCGACGAAGCTCGAAGGGTTGACGCGCGGTACGGGCGTGCACGCGGCAGGTGTCGTGATCGGCGCGTGCGATCTGAGCGAATACATCCCGCTGACCCGCGCGAACGATGGCTCGATCGTGAGCCAGTACGCCATGGGGCCGCTCACGGACGTGGGCATGCTGAAGTGTGACTTCCTCGGGTTGAAGACGCTCACGGTGATCACCGACGCGCAGAAGCTGATCCACCGGCATACCCCGGAGTTTGATATCAGCAGCATCCCGCTGGATGACGCGAAGACTTACGAGTTGCTCAATCGGGGCGAGACGACCGCCGTGTTCCAGCTGGAATCCGGCGGCATGGTGAACGTCTGCCGCCAGTTTGACCTCAAGGATATTGAGGATATCAACGCGATTCTGGCGCTCTACCGTCCGGGTCCGATGGACCTGATCCCGGATTATATCAAGCGCAAGAAGGGACTGGCGAAGATCAAGTACGCCCATCCGCTGCTGGAGCAGGTCTGCTCGGAGACGCAGGGTATCTTCGTCTATCAGGAGCAGGTAATGCAGGCCGTACAGGTGCTCGCGGGCTATACGCTCGGCGGCGCGGACCTGCTGCGGCGCGCCATGGGTAAGAAAGACAAGGAGAAGATGGCCAAGGAGCGTCTCATCTTCGTCGAGGGGTGCGCGAAGCTCAACAACATCCCCGCCGACAAGGCGAACGAGATCTTCGACTTGCTGGAGAAGTTCGCAGGGTACGGCTTCAACCGTTCGCACTCGGCGGCCTACGCGTGGATCAGCTATCAGACTGCTTACCTCAAGGCGAATTACCCCGTCGAGTTCATGGCGGGCGTGTTGAGCAATGAAATCTCGAACACGGATAAAATCGCCGTCTTCGTGGCCGAATGCGAGCGCATGGGGATCAAGATTCTGCCGCCGGATGTGAACCGCAGTTCGCTGGCTTTTGCGCCGGAAGAGGTGCCTGCCGATCTGGAGCCGAAGGCCGACGGAACGCCGTATCACGGAGCGATCCGCTACGGACTCGCGGCGATCAAGAACGTGGGCGAAGCAGGAGTGGAGGCCGCGATTGAAGAGCGCGACATGCACGGTCCGTTCATGTCGCTGGAGGATTTCTGCGCCCGCATCGACTCGAAGAAGATGAACAAGAAGGGGCTGGAATGCCTCATCAAGTGCGGCGCATTTGACTTTGTCGGCATGGAGCGCGCCCAGCTTTTCTCCACGATCGATAACGCGATGGCGCTCGCCGCCGGAGCGCACAAGGACAAGGCCGCCGGACAGGCATCGCTCTTTGACGTCTTCGAGACGGCGCCGAAGCCCGTCGATCAGGCCGGAATGACCGTGAAGCCGTGGACGCAGGACGAGAAGCTTGCGTTTGAAAAGGAGCTGCTGGGCTTTTACGTGACCGGGCATCCGCTGGATGAATACCGCACCGTACTGGAGAGCGAGCAGTACGTGACAATCAGCAAACTCCACGAGCAGGAGGACAAGAGCACGGTAACGATCGCCGGAGCGCTGGCTGTCGTGGAGAAGAAATTCACGAAGAAAGACAGCAAGCCGTTCGCCATCGTCACGCTGGAGGATCTCACCGGACATCTTGAAGTGATGATCTGGAGCGATACTTATACGAAGTCGATGCAGCACCTTATTCAAGGCGCGGTCGTCCAGATCACCGGGCGGGTCGATCTTCGCGACGAAGGTGTGCGCCTCACCGCACAGGAACTCAAGCCGATCCAGAAGAGCGACGTCCGCGAAAAGGGCCTGACACTGACGCTCCCTCACGAGACGACCACGGAGCGCGATCTCATCTCCATCCGCGACGTCATCTGGCAAAACCCCGGGACGCGGCGGCTTTTCCTGCGGTTTGTGAACCGCGAGGGGCAGACGCTGCGTCTGCTGCCGGGGGATGATTTTCGCATCGGCTCCGGCCCGGAGGTGGAGGAGAAGTTTGCCCGCTGGATCGCTCCTGCGGCTGTTCCCTCCGCCGCTGGAAATGGCTCGCAGCCCGCCCCCGTTTCCGCCTAACCTTATCCGTTTTACCCATCATGCAACTGACCGACGAACAGAAACAGACTGTAGCCCGCTGGATCAGCGAAGGCGCGCGCCTTGCCGAAGTCCAGGAGCGTCTCGCCGCCGAGTACGGAATCCGCCTCACTTATATGGAGGCGCGCTTTCTGGTGGATGACCTGAGCCTCGTTCCCCACGAGAAGGAGCAGCCGAAGAAGCCCGAGGAAGAGACCCTCACCGAAGCTGAGCCGGAGGAAGAGGCCGCGGCCCCGGGAGGAGTCAGCGTATCGCTGGATCAGATCGTGCGCCCCGGGGCGATGGTGAGCGGCAAGGTCACCTTCACCGACGGCGTCACCGCCGAGTGGTATCTTGATCAGATGGGCCGTTTTGGTCTCGTTCCGCCGACGGAGGGCTATCGCCCGTCGAAAGAGGATCTCGCCCAGTTCCAGGTCGCGCTGGAACGCGAGCTCTCCCGCAAGGGGCTGTAACCTTTGCCCTTTCCCGACCTTCTATGAAGCAAGCGATCCGGCACATTCACTTTCTCGGAATCTGCGGTACGGCGATGGGCGCTGTCGCCGCCGCGCTACGCGAGCGCGGGTTTACCGTCACCGGCTCCGACGAAAATGTCTACCCCCCGATGTCCACCTTTCTGGAGCAGAAGGGGATCACCCTCACGGCCGGATACCGCGCGGAGAATCTCCCCGCCGAGGCCGACCTCATCGTCATCGGTAACGCGATGAAGCGCGGAAACCCCGAGGTGGAAGCCGTGCTCAATCGCAAGCTTTACTATCTATCCCTGCCGGAGACGCTCAAGGAGTTCTTCCTGCGCGGGCGGCACAATCTCGTCGTGACCGGCACACACGGGAAAACCACGACGACTTCGCTGCTCACATGGATTCTGGAGCATGCCGGGAAATCGCCCAGCCATCTCATCGGCGGCATCCCGCGCAATCTCGGGCAGGGCGCGCGGTTTACCGACTCGGAGTACGTCGTACTTGAGGGCGACGAGTATGACACGGCCTTCTTCGACAAGCGCTCGAAGTTTGTCCACTACATGCCCGAGCTGGTGATCGTGAACAACATTGAGTTTGATCACGCCGACATTTTCAACAATCTCGACGAGATCAAACTGAGCTTCCGCCGGATGCTCAACATCGTCCCCGGGAACGGCATCGTACTGGTCAATGCCGACGACGCGAATGCGCTCGACGCGGCCTCCACCTGTCCCGCGCCGATCCGCAAAGTCGGGTTTGCCGAGTGCGCGGAAAACCGGATCAGCGACGTGACCTACGGCCCCGACGGCTCGCAGTTCACCCTGCTGGGCGAGCGGTTCAGCCTGCCGATGGTGGGCGAGTACAATGTGCGGAACGCCGCCATGGCGATCAGCGCGGCGGCCTTCTACGGGATTCCGCTGGAGACGATCCGCGAGGCGGTGGCCGGTTTTCAGGGCATCATGCGGCGTCAGGAAGTACGCGGCGAGAAGCGGGGCGTGAAGGTGGTCGATGATTTTGGCCATCACCCCACCGCCATCCGGCAGGCGCTCGCGGGACTGCGGCACCAATATCCGGGGTCGCGGCTATGGGCCGTTTTTGAGCCGCGTTCCAACACCACCCGCCGCGCCGTTTTCCAGCAGCAGCTTCCCGAAGCATTCGCGGAGGCCGATGGCGTGTTTTTCTCACAGGTCGCCCGGCTGGAGCAGATCCCCGAAGGGGAGCGGCTTAATCCGGAAAAGGTGATCTCCGACATCGCCGCCTCCGGCAAGCCTGCCTTTTACGAGGCGGACGCCACCGGCATCATCGGCAGGCTCTGCCCGCTCGCGCGGGAAGGCGACGTGATCGTCATCTTCAGCAACGGCGGCTTTGACGGGATTCACTCGCGGCTGCTGGAAGCGCTGTAAACTTCCGACTTCCGTATGGACCCCACGCTTTACCGCTGTCATGACTACAAGCACCTTGCCGACCGCTGGCGGAAGGTCGCGCGGGCGGCGGGTGTGATGGTGGATGCATGGGCCGAGGCGGACGGCTACGAGCTGCTCCGCCTGATGCCGTACGATCTGGCTCCGGGGGAAAGCCCGCTCGTCTATCTCTCGGCGGGGATTCATGGCGATGAACCCGCCTCCACCGAGGCGCTCATCCGGTGGGCCGAGGCCAACCCCGAGGCGCTACGGCATTGCCTCGTTCTCCCATGCCTTAACCCGTGGGGGCTGACCAACAACAGCCGGGCCGATAGCAACGGCACCGATCTCAACCGTACTTTCCACCTCGATACCATTGAGCCGATCCGTACGCTGAAAGCGTTCGTCGCGCCGTATCGTTTCGCCGCCTCGATCTGTCTGCACGAGGACTACGACGCCCATGGCCTCTATCTCTACGAGATCGAAGGGCCAACGCCTTATTGGGGCGAGGAACTGCTGGACACGGTGCGCCCGATCATCCCCATCGAGAGTCGTACGGATGTTGACGGTCGCGTACCGACGCTCCCCGGCCTGATCCGCGAGCAGCTGGAGATCAAAAAATTCTCCGAGTACCCCGAGTCCGTCTTTCTCCACGAGCGCCACTCCGAGCGCTCCTTCACCTTCGAGACGCCAAGCGAGTTCGGCCTCGACGTACGGGTGCGCGCGCTCGTCACGCTCCTCGAAGCCGCCTGCCATCGCATTATTCCGCTTTCCCGATAGAGGCCTGCAGCGCATGTGAGCCGCGGGATCGTGTCGGGTTTCGCTTGCCCCTCCGGCGATCGGGGAGGTACTATGGCCTCGTTCTTTCCCCAGGGCATGTAAACATCAGACAAGATATTCCTATGCCCGTACTCGTTGGTAAAAAAGCGCCCGATTTCAAGACGTCCGCCGTGGTT
>JBEBWR010000067.1:0-13604 GCA_040392045.1 Chthoniobacter flavus
TTTCAGTTTCACCGATTGTCCATGGAAACGGCGGTGGGCGCGGTGGTGGCGGTATCGATGTTTCGCGAGTTGGGGCCGGTGTTGACCGGCCTGATGGTGGCGGGGCGCGTGGGTGCGGCCATGTCAGCGGAGATCGGCACGATGAAAGTGACCGAGCAGATCGACGCGTTGCGCGGGCTGGGGGTGCACCCGGTGGACTACCTCGTCGTCCCCCGGCTGATCGCACTGATGTTCTCCATGCCGATCCTTGTCGCCGAGTGTGTCGGCATCGGCATCCTCGCGGGGCAGTTCGTGGCCGTTAATCTTCTCGGGGTGAACAAGGTCTACTACGTAGCTTATATGCTGAAGTTCACTGCGTCCCGGGACATCAAGATGGCGCTCACCAAGGGGTTCTGCTTTGCCATCCTCATCGCCTTCATCGCCTGCCGCGAGGGGCTCAACGCCCGGGATGGCGCCGTGGGTGTGGGACAGGCGACCACCACGGCTGTCGTGAACTGCTCGCTGGCGATCCTCATCCTGAACTTCTTCCTTACCATGGTGTTGAACATTTTCTATCCCGCAGGAGTGTGATGCCATGACTGCAACCCTGACACCCACATCCGACATGATCCGCGTGGTGAACCTGTGCAAACAGTTCGGCACCCAGCAGGTCTTGCGCGGCGTCAATCTGGAGATCAAAACCGGGGAGACGCTGGTGATCATCGGGCGGTCGGGATGCGGGAAGAGCGTCATGCTCAAGCATCTGATCGGCCTGATGAAGCCGACCTCTGGCGAAGTCTGGATCGAGGGGCGGCAGATCGTCGGCCTGAAAGAGCGCCAGCTCCTGCCGATCCGCAAGCGCGTCGGCATGATGTTTCAGAGCGGCGCGCTCTTTGACTCCATGAGCGTCTGGCAGAACGTCGCCTTTCCCCTGCGCGAAGCGGGCGAGCGCGACCCCGAAGTCATCCGACAGAAAGTCGCCGAAGCGCTGGAAGTCGTCTCGCTGACCGGGCATGAAGAGAAGCGCCCCGTGAACATCAGCGGCGGCATGAAAAAGCGCGTCGCGCTGGCGCGGGTCATTGTCAATCGACCCGCCTGCGTCCTTTACGACGAACCGACCGCAGGGCTCGACCCCGTCGTCTCCGACTCCATCGACCACCTCATCCGCCGCCTGCAAAAACGCTTCGGGATGACCTCCATCGTCATCACCCACGACATGAAAAGCGCCGCCTTCATCGCGGACAAAATCGCCTACCTCCATCAGGGCAGCGTCTACTTCTACGGAACCCCCGCAGAGCTGATGGCCTCCACCGACCCGCTCATTCAGGACTTTGTCTGCGGGCGCTCCGGAGAGAGTATCGAATAATTTTCCTTCTTAACGCCATGAACGACGACAACAAAACACTGGAACTGCGCGTAGGCATCTTCGTGCTGGTGGGGCTCATCGCCATCGCCATCATGGCGGTGCAGTTCGGTCGGGTAGGGCAGGGGTTGACCGACTACAACCAGCTCAAAGTCATCTTCCCGAACGCCTCCGGACTGTTGAAAAACTCCGACGTCCAGCTCTCCGGCGCCGTCGTCGGCTACGTGGGCAGCAAGCCGCTCATCATTCCGGGGAAGGTCGGACGCGTATCGGTGGATATCTTCATCCGCGAGAATATCAAAGTCCCCAAAGGGAGTGTCTTTCAGGTCGGCAGTACCGGGATGATGGGAGACAAATTCGTCGAAATCGTCATTCCCTCGGAGCTGGAAGGCGTGGCGCTTAACCCCAATGACCCGAGCCTGTTCTACTCCAATGGAGAGACCGTCGAAGGCATCAAGCAGGGCGGCTTCAACGAAGTCACCCAGAAAGCCGAAGTTGCCATGACCAAGCTCGCGGAGAGCCTCGACGCCATGAAGGGAGCCATCGGAAAGCTGGAGCAGGGGCTTCTGAGCAACGACAACCTCGAAAACATCCGGGACACCTTCGCCAACCTCAAAACCACCGGCGAAAACTTTGCCGAAGCATCGAAGAAAATTTCCGACGTCGTCGAAGGCGCCAAAGATGCTGTCGACACCGCGAAGGAAACCATGGACTCCGCGAAAGTCACTGTCGGCACCGTCAACGAAGCTGCCGTCGACCTGCGGGGAGCCATCGCCGACGGGCGTTCCGCGATCAATACCGCGCAGAGCATTCTCAAAAAAGCCAACACCGGCGACGGAACCATTCCCACACTCTTGAACAACCCCGAAGTAGCGGCTAACCTGAAAGCTCTGATCTCCAACCTTCGGCGGCATGGCCTGCTCTTCTATAAAGACAGCGCGGAGACGCCGGGAGCCCAGCCCCGGTCCAAGCCGCATGAGCGGAGATCCACCCGCCCCCCCGGTCGTCGGATGCCGCCCGTAGCGCACTGATTAATCCCCGCTGATCCCACACCCCATCCTTCATCGTCGTGACCCCCACTCTCACCATCAACCTCTTTCGCGTCCTCTTCATCGCTTTCGGGTTGTTCATGGGGATGCGCGTTGGGGACGTCGTCTTTGGAACGATGGAGTATGGCGCGGTCGCGGGGCTGACCTTCGGGCTTGCCGTCGTGCTGGTTGACCGGCTGCTCAAGGGATTCTCCCTGCAGATGTTTTCCGCAGCCACCTTTGGCCTCATCCTTGGGCTGGTCGCTTCCAAGCTGCTGCTGGCTTCGGAGATTCTCAGCTATACCAGCGAGCAGACCCGCTGGATCTTGAGCATCGCCGCCTACGCCGCCTTTGGCTACCTCGGCATGATGCTCGCCGTAAGGAGTAATCGGGACGACTTCTCCCTCATCATTCCCTACGTCCGCTTCCAGCGAACCGCATTGCACGACCTGCCCGTCGTCGTCGACACCAGCGCGCTCATCGACGGACGGGTCGCTGAAGTCTGCCGGACCGGATTTCTGAGCAGTACCCTCGTCGTCCCGCGTTTCGTCGTCAACGAACTTCAAGCCCTTGCCGATTCCGCCGAAGCGCTCAAGCGGGAGCGGGGCAGAAGAGGGCTCGACCTGCTCAAAGAGATTCAGCAGCAGGAAAATACCGCCCTGACCATCCGCGAATCCGGCGAAGGAGAAGAAAAGGACGAGCCTGTGGATACGCGGCTCATTCACCTCGCCCAACTGCTCAAAGCGCGTCTGCTCACCAATGACGCCAACCTCGTCCGGGTTGCCCGGCTCGACGGCGTCTCCGTCCTGAGCTTTGCCGAGTTGAGCAAAGCCATGCAGCCCATCGTAGCCACCGGGGAGGAAATGACCCTCACCCTCGTCAAGCCCGGGCGCGACGCCCATCAGGGGGTCGGATTCCTGCCCGACGGCAGCATGATCGTCGTCAACCACGCCCGCGCCTTCGTCGGTGAAACCGTACAAGTCCAGCTCGCCGGAATGATCCAGACCAGCACCGGCCGGATGTACTTCGCCGAACTGATCGACAGCCCCACGAATCAATAAAGAAAAGGGCCGGGGAGAAAAGGGAACTCTCCTTCCACTGTCCATCATCCCATCCCGCCCTGCTCCGAAGAGGTCGCAAAGCGACCCCGCGCGGCAGCGCGAAAACCCTCACGAAGTGGGTTCGAAGTGGGTTTTATGCTGCTGCGCCGCCGGCTTGGCGGTCGGCTTCGTCGAGGCGGGCGTTAAAGGTGTCGGCGTTGCGGAAGAGACGGGGGAGATAATCCTGGGACGCCTGAGCCAGCGCATTCTCCTGCCGACCCAGACCCGCCTGAAGATAAACCGCGAGACGGAGAAGCTCCTCCAGATCGCGGAAACGGAGATCCTCAAACTCCTCGTCGGAGCCGGAGAAATCGCAAATCGCGCTTTCGTAGTCGATCAGGAACGCCTGAACCGGAGCCGTGCACACAATAATATTATGCAGCTCCATATCACCGTGGAAAAAACGGTGCTCATGAAGTTTGGAAAGCTGCTCAAACACCTCTTCTGCCAGTTTCCAGAGACCGATCAGCACCGCAGGCTCCGTCTCCGCCGCGATTCCGAGACACCGCTCCGGCGGGTCCACATTCGTAAACGGAGAAATCCGGCTCAGCGGCTTGCCCGGGATAAACGCAGCGCGAAACGAACTGTCGTCATAACCGATCGGCAACGGCGAACGGAGAATACTCGCCGCAGCGCGCGTATTCTCATACTCATTCTCAGGCCGCCCATGAAGCGCCCACGGATTATACGACTTCAGGAAATGAATCGGATAAACGCGGGCCGTCGGGAAACGCTCCCGGCTTTGGCGTCCCGCGATCACCAATTCACTATGCACAAGGTCCCGGCCATCGGGGCCCGTCTTGCGCGCAATCGTATGAAGAGAAAAATCCTTCTCCTGCGGGCGATCCAGTAAAGGGTAAAGCGTCTCGGCAACAACAATGCTGTGCAACGCCGAAACCGGAACGCGCGCGTGGTACACCGCGAGATCTTCGTTGGAGGTAATCGTCGTCATGGGTTCGGGAGGTCATCGCGGCGCTCCCCCCACAGCAGCGCCCGCGAATCAAAAAAAGGAGTCACAATCAACGGCCTTTCCCGACCGTTGGCAAGCCCTGATCAGCGTTTTTCGGGAAAAACCATGATTCCCCGATGGATATCGGGCCAATGCTACTTGATAAACAGCATCTCCTGATAGGTCGGCAGCGGCCAGAGATCGTCCGCAACCACCCCCTCCAGCGCGTCCGCCGCCTCGCGAACCGCCACCATCGCCGGGATAATCACCTGCTGCGAATGAATCGCCTCCTCCTCCGGGCAATGATGCTCCACGGAGTGGGCCGCCTCCAGCTTTGCGATGCCTTCGACCAGCCGCGTCACCAGCACCTGCGTCCGCTCAAGGAGCGTCTTATTCGGCTCAAGACCTGCCAGCTTCAGCTTCGCCGCCGTGTCCGCAAGCTGTCCGAGATAGCGATCTCCCGCGGGGTAGATAATCGTCTTCGTCATCTCCAGGACCAGATTCGCCTCCACATTGATCGTCTTCGCGTACTGCTCGAACGCAATCTCGCGGCGGCTCTCCAGCTCGCGGCGCGTCAGAATCCCGTACTTCTCGAAAACCGCAATCGTCGTCGGGTCCGTAAAGGCCGGGAACGCGTCCACCGCCGTCTTGAGATTTGGCAGACCGCGAGCCGCCGACTCCTTCTGCCATTCCTCCGAATAGCCGTTGCCATTGAAAATCACGCAACGATGCTCATTCACGACCTCTTGCAGCACCTTCTGGATCGTCTCATTGAGCTTGCCCGGCTCCGCCTTCTCAAGCTGCGTCGCGATATAGTCGAGCGACTCCGCCACGATCACATTCAGCGCCATCGCCGGACCGGCAATCGACTGGCTCGAACCGACCGCGCGAAACTCGAACTTGTTCCCCGTAAACGCGAACGGACTCGTCCGGTTCCGGTCGCCCGTATCCTTGGGAAGCTGTGGGAGCACGTCCACGCCGATATTCAGCGTCGTCCGCATCTTGCTCGTATTCGCGCCACCTCGGGAAATCTGGTCGAAAACATCCGTGAGCTGATCGCCGAGGAAAATCGAAATTACCGCGGGGGGCGCTTCATTCGCCCCGAGGCGATGATCATTGCCTGCCGAAGCGACCATGGCGCGGAGTAGCCCCGCATGGAGCGATACCGCGCGGATCACCGCCGTCGCGAACACGAGGAACTGCGCATTCGCATGCGGCGTCTCGCCCGGCTCAAGGAGATTGCCCTGCGTACGGTTGCCCAGCGAGAAATTGAGATGCTTCCCGCTGCCGTTGACCCCGGCGAACGGCTTCTCGCTCAGAAGACAGGACATCCCGTAGCGCTCGGCCACCGAGCGGAGCTGCGTCATCACCAGCTGCTGATGGTCCGCCGCGAGATTGGATGTCTCGTACACCGGTGCAACCTCAAACTGGCCCGGAGCCACCTCGTTATGCCGCGTCTTGATCGGGATGCCGAGCTTGAAAAGCTCGCGCTCCACGTCGATCATGAACGCCAGCACCCGCTCCGGGATCGCCCCGAAGTAGTGATCCTCAAACTCCTGCCCCTTCGGCGGCTTCGCCCCAAAAAGAGTGCGCCCGGCGTTGAGAAGATCCGGCCGGGCGTAGAAAAAGTTGCGGTCGACAAGGAAATACTCCTGTTCGGCTCCCGCCGTACTGGAGACGCGGGCGATCTCCGTGTGCCCGAAAAGTTTCAAAATCCGTCGGGCCTGCACATCGATCGCCTGCATCGAGCGGAGCAGCGGCGTCTTGTTGTCGAGAACCTCGCCCGTCCACGAGATGAATGCCGTGGGGATGCAGAGCGTGCTGCCGTTCGGGTTCTCCAGAATATAGGCCGGGCTCGTGACGTCCCAGACCGTGTAGCCACGGGCTTCAAACGTCGAACGCATCCCTCCGCTCGGGAAGCTGGACGCGTCCGGCTCGCCCTGAATGAGCGTGCTGCCCGAGAACTCCGTGAACGTACTGCCGAGACCGTCGGGAGAGAGAAACGAGTCGTGCTTCTCCGCGGAAAGCCCCGTCAACGGGTAGAAAACGTGCGCGTAGTGCGTCGCGCCGCGCTCAATCGCCCAGTCCTTCATCGCCGAAGCCACGATGTCGGCTACCGACGGGTCGAGCTTTGCTCCCGTCTCGATCGTCTCAATGACGCTCTTGTAGATATTCTTCGGCAGGCGCTGCTTCATCACCGACGGGCTGAACACGTTGGAGCCGTACAGGTCGGTCGCGAACACGTCGCGAAAATTCGTGGGGGCAGCGGGAGCCTGGAAATCGGTGATGGCTTTGATGGCCTGAAGACGGGAAATGCTGGCGCTCATTGAGTAGAATGATCCGGTGATTAGGACGTTTTTTAGAAAGAAACCGCAAGGGGATTTTCGGGTTTTTCCAACGGTCTTTCGCATCGTCTGAATCGTCCGGGCTGCGTACCTTTATGGCATTTCCGGGCGCATTGCATCTACTTATTTTTTCCGCCGGAAGCGTGAAAACAGCGCCAGACCGCTCAGCCCGAGCAGCGTCCACGTCCCCGGCTCAGGGATCGGGGCTACCGTGAGCAACCCCGTTGCCGCGTCAAAACTGCCCGTCAGGCCGGGATTTGAGAACACGAGACGACTGAAATCGCCGCTGGCTTCCGTGAAATTGAACAGCGCAAACGTTTCGCTCTCCTCCGGGATAAAGCCATCAATGAAAGTAATGACCAGCTCACCGGCAAAAGTAAGGTCGCCATTAACCTCGATCAGATCAAAGTCCCCCGCGCCTCTGCCACCGATCTCCATCTCCACAATGGCGGTGGAGAGCAGGGTCAGATCGCTTTCAAACGTCATCGCTCCCGCGCTCTGCCCCGGAGCGAGCCGCCCCGCCACCGTCGTCGCTCCGGAGATACGCCCGACACCCGCGAGCGCGCCGTCCACTCCCACTTCCACCGCGCCCGTGCCGAGCGCCGAGCCGCTGCCCGACGTGCGGATCGCCAGCGTGCCGCCGGTGATTAGCGTGCCTCCCGAGTAAGTGCTCTCGCCGGTCAACAGCGTGAAGCCGCTGGCCTGTACCACGCGCGTCAGGCCGGTGATCCCAATCGCCGCGCCCTCATGCTCCAGCGCGTAGGGTTCCTCGCTGGTGTGGTTAAAGAGGAGCGTTCCGTTGCCCTCCTCGGTATTGATCCGCGTGGCGGCGACGCTTCCCGCCGCCTCTGCCGCTTCGCCTTCCGCCCCGCCGATGGCGAGCGTGCCGTGCCCCGTCGATCCCAATGCCAGTTCAACCGTTCCGTCGCCCGCCGTAATCTTTCCGCCATTGGCGATGACCATCGCCCCATGACCGCTATCGGCGACCTCGAAAGATGAGCTGCTCTGGAGATGACTGCCCGAGCCGGTCACCCTCGTAAAACTTTCATCTTCCTCATAGGCCGCGCTATAGAAGCTGCCATTAACCGAGAGTTGCGCCCCTCCGGAAACTTCCAGCCGCGCCGCTTCGTAGCCGCTGCCGAGGTAAAGCGTGTTGTCGATCGTTGTCGTGCCGTCCGTGATGCTCAGACCGCCTCCGTAGAATGTGATGTTGCTGAAGTAGGCGGCTCCGGAAACCGCGACCTTGCCGTAGCTAATGTAGAAGTAACCCTCCTGATGAATGGCGCCCGTGAGTACGAGGTCGTCCGTGCCTTCGTAGAGAAAATCGATGGAGGAGCCGCCGTTGATCGCTCCCCCGAACGTGCCGCCGGAGTTGAGGTAAATCGTCCCCTCGGAGCCCAGATTGAGCGTCCCTCCCGTCCCGTTGAGGGAATCAAGGCTTCCGTTCCCGTTGAGATTGAGCGTGCCGCCGTTGATCTCGAGATTGCCATTGGGAAGCGCGTCGCTATTGCCCATGCTCAGCGTCCCTGCCTCAACAATGATCGGTCCGCCGGACGAGCTGTAGCCCGGGTCGAAGATCAGCGTGCCTTCGCCGGTCTTGGTAAACCCGAGGCTGCCGCTGATATCGCCGGTCTGGGTGGCCGTGCCGCTGCCGATATAGAGCGTCGTTTCTTCTTCCAGCAGGAGTTCGCCTGTTCTAACCTCTCCGTCGGTGTAGGTGATCGTCTGCGCGGCGAAAGCCGGGGTGAGCATCAGGAGGGCGGCTGTGAAGCCGGGGAATAGAAATTGCTTCATGGAGCACATGATTTCCTCTATCGGCCCCTGTTGTCTCCCCTCTCATCAGGGGGTGTAGCGCAGTTTTTAACCCTCCTTCCCACAATGTTGCCGAATGAAAAACAGTGCAGTGCGATTCACGAACTCTGGGATGAACTCGCCGACTTTCCGGCCTCCGAAGCCGATGCCGCTTTGATGTATCTGATGAGAAGGCTGGGATACTGGCTGCGTGCGGAGAATCTCTGTTGGGTGGGAGCCGCCCGAATCGGACAAGGCGCGGCGGCCAACCGGGACGCCCTGTGCGGCTGGCGGGCGCTCAAGGTGGTCCACTGGCAGGTAACCCCGGAACTGCTGGAGGCGAGCCGGAAAGCCGCAGAGATGCAGGAGGACTCCGACCCGGGGATGAGCACCGTGGCCCTCGCGCAGCAGGCCGGAACGTGGCGGGTGCACCGGCTGCGGGACGGCTGGATCGACTTCAAAGCGTTTCAGCGCACGGCGCATTATGCCACCATTTACTACGAGCGGGGGATTTGCGACCGCCTGTTCGCGGGGATTCCGGTGAATGCGGATAGCGAAGCGTTTCTGCTGGCGGATCGCTTTGAGGCATCGGCTCCTTTCTCCCGTGAAGATGCGGCGGTGCTGGCCTACACTTTGCGAGGGCTGAAATGGTTTCACCGGGAGCTGCTGCTTTTCCACGGGATACTGATGGCCGAAAAGCCGCTATCGCCCACGGAGCGGCGGATCGTCCGTCTGCTCCTGACCGAACGCAGCGAGCGGGAGATCGCGGAAACCCTCAAGCAATCCCCCGCAACGACACATAAATACATCACGGGGCTGCTCCGCAAATACAACGTGCGCGGTCGCACCGGCCTGATGGCGCGTTGGCTGAGTCGCCGGGGGTAGAAGAGCGGCTTCTACACATACTGTTCCACGAGCAACCCGGCGGCGGCGGAGTCGAGGAGATCGCGGCGGCGGATCATGTCGAAGCGGGCGAGGAGGTCGCTGACCGTGAGGCGTTCTTTCTCCCGACCGGCGAAATCGTAAAGGATGTTGCCCTGGTGCATCATCAGGATGCGGTCGCCGAGCTGGACCGCCTGCGACATGGCGTGGGTGACCATCAACGTCGTGAGCCGGTGCTCGCTGACCACGCTCTGCGTGAGCGCGATGACCTGATCGGCGCTCTTCGGGTCGAGCGCGGCGGTGTGCTCGTCGAGCAGCAGGAGGTCGGGCTTCACCCACGTTGCCATCAGCAGGGTGAGCGCCTGACGCTGACCGCCGGAGAGCGAGCCAATGGCGTTGTCGAGCCGGTCCTCAAGGCCCATCTTCAGCGTGGCCACGCGGTCGCGCAACTGCTGGCGAAGCCCCCTGCCCATGGCCCAGCCGAGCCCCCGGAACTGGCCGCGCCGGGTGGCGATGGCGAAGTTCTCAAGGATCGACATATCGGGAGCCGTCCCGCTGAAAGGGTTCTGGAAGACGCGTCCGATGTGGCGGGCGCGGCGGTGCTCCGGCATTGAGGTAACGTCGTGCCCCGCCAGTTCGATCCGGCCCGCGTCGACGAAGAAGCTCCCCGCGACGGCATTGAGCAGCGTCGATTTCCCCGAGCCGTTCCCGCCGAGGACGTGGGTAAAGGAGCCAGGCGCGATATGGAGCGAGACGCCGCGGAGGGCGCGGACTTCATTGACGGTACCCGTGTGGAAGGTCTTTCGGATGGCGTGAAGCTTCAGCATGGCTGGGGGGCGGATCTGCGGGCGGCGAGACGACGGATGACGTTCGGGCCGACGAGCGCGATGAGGACGAAGAGAGCGGTGGCAAGCTTGAGGTCATTCGGGTTCAGTCCCCAGCGCAGGGCGATGGCGAGCAGTTCCCGGAAGAGGAGGGTGCCCAGAACCGTGCCCGCCAGCGCGAGCGCAAGGCTGGAGGAGCGGGTGAGCGCTTCGCCGATGATGACGCTGGCGAGGCCGACGACGATCATCCCGATCCCCATCTGGACGTCTGCAAACCCCTGATACTGAACGAGCAGCGCTCCCGAGAGCGCGGCGAGGCCATTCGCCAGCGCAAGGCCGGCGATGCGGTAGTTCTCCACATTCACGCCGAGCGCACGGGTCATCTGCTCGTTATTGCCGCTGGCGCGCATGGCGGTACCGAGATTCGTGCGAAAGAAGAAGTAGAGCAGCGTGGCGGTGATGATCGCGATGGTGGCGACGCCGATGAGAATCGCCAGTTCCTCCGCGGGAACCTGCCACCCGGCAACGGAGATAAAGGGGCCTTTGCTGACCTTATAAACAGCGGAAGTGGCAAGGTCGCGGAGGGTATGTGCCCCGGTCAGCGGGATGTTGCTGCGCCCCATGATGTGGAGGTTGACGGAGTAAAGTCCGGTCATCACGAGGATACCCGATAGCAACGGGTTGATGCCAAAGCGGGTTTGCAGCAGGCCGGTTATGCTGCCTGCGAGCATGCCGCCCGCGCCGCCCGCGAGAGTTGCGAGGAGGGGAGGGGTACCCGTGACAATCAGCGAGGCGGTGATCGCGCCGCCGAGGGCAAGGGTGCCGTCCACGGTGATGTCCGGCAGGCTGAAGATGCGGAAGGAGATGAAGGTCCCCAGCGCGAGGAGCGCGAAGATAAAGCCGAGGCAGAGGGCGCTGATCAGAAGACTCATGCTTGAAGGGTGTGAATGGTTTCGAGCGGGGCGACCCAGAGCGCACCGCGATGGAAGCGGCTCTCGCCCAGACCTCCGGGGCGGTGATCATCAAGGAGATGGAGCAGGCCCAGTGGCTGCTCGCTCTCCAGCAGTTCGGCGGTAAACGCCTCCGGGCAAAGCTCGCCTTTGGGCAGCGGACTGTAGGGAAAGGCGGCGGCGTGCGCGTGAACCCGCAGCGGACCGAGCGGACGAAGCTGGGGTGCGAGCGGGTGGTCCGGCGATCTCGCGGCAAAGGCGACGCCGAGGGCCAGGGAGCGCGGCCATGCGGGCTCCGCCGTAAAGGCCATCTGATTACGAACCTCTGGAAACGGGAGCGGGGTGAGCGGCTGGTTTTCCCCCGCGCGAAGCAGGGCGGCTCCGACGAGCGATTCCGCTTCGGCGGCAAAGGCGAGGCCGACGGCGTCGGCTCCGGTCTCTTTGAGCGCGAGGTCAATCAGCGCGGAGAGCGGGAGGCCGCGCTGCGGGGCGGCGGTATCAAAACGGAGGCAGAGGGCGAAGCTGCCCCGGGCGGCGATGCCGGTGCGGGGAGCTACGCCGGGGCGGAGCTCGCCTTGAGTCGTCACGTAGTCGGGCGATTGCCGACCGTCGGCGGGTTGGGCGATGGCGGTTCCGGCCATGGCGAAAAACTCGCCGGGGATGCCCGGTTCGCTACCAAGGGTTCCCAATCCTAGGCCCAGCATACCGGCGGGAAAGCAGAGGGGGGCGCTACTGTCGAGCAGGGCAGCCTGAAGAGTGGCCCCCGGAGTCATCGTATAGCTCTCAACACTGCCTCCTTCGAGCGTTCGGGAGGCGGCACTGCCGGATTCCGGTGTCGGAGCTTCTGTAAGCAGCATTTGCAGGCCCGCCATGGTGAGGATGTCGCGGACGGGCCGTGACGGGTTGATGACGACAAGACTGCCCTTCAGCGTGGCGAGCTTTTTGTAGTGCTGAATCAGTGTACGGATACCGGCAGAGCTCAGGAAAGAGACCTCGGAGAGATCAAGGCGGAGGTGATGCCAGCCTTCCTCCAGCGTGGCGAGGAAGGCTTCCGAGGTATGCTCGCTCCAAGAGCCGTCGAGGCGGCCTTTCAGAGAGAGTGTGAGAAGGTGTCCGGCGGAGTGTCGGGTGATTTCCATGGCGCACGCTATCTTGCTGCTTCGCGGGAGGGTTGGCGGACGATTTCGCCGTCCGGGCCGATGAGGGAGCCGGCCTGCTCCAGAATCGCGGGGCTGGGGGTCCAGTTCGCGCGCAGCCCGAGAGCTGCCTTCTGATTGAAGCCGATGACCTCCGGCATGAAGTCGGTCACGGCGATCTCGGCGGCGGGTTTCCCATTGAGGATGTCTCCGCCGATTTCCCCGGCGCGGAAGCCGACCTGATAGTAGTTGGCCCCGAGATCAAAGAGGGCGCCGGATCGGATGTGGCCGCCGACATTGGAAAAAACGGGGATCTTATGATTCCGGGCGGTGGAAATGAGATTGTCGATGGCGCTGATGACCGTGGCGTCGCCGCCGGTCCAAAAGGCTTCCGCGCCGCGTTGGATGACCGATTCAGCCGCTTCCTTGATATCGCGGGTGCCTTCGATGGGGGCTTCGAGCAGTTCCAGCCCCAGCTCTTTGCAGATGGCGCGAGCCCGGATGGTGCAGACTTCGGAGTTTGCTTCCGCCGGATTCCAGACGACGCCGACTTTCTTCAACTCGGGCCGGATCTTCACGGCGAGGCGGAAGATGGCCTCCACGGGCTGGGAAGTACCGATTCCCGCAAGGTAGGGCGGTTTCGCATCGGCGTCGTCGAGGGCTTTGATGCCGACTCCGGCGGCAATCGGAGCGGAGACGGCCCAGAAGACCTGCGGGGTGCGCCCCTGCCGGTTGGCATTTGCCAGGGCTTGCAGGCAGAGGGTGGACGCGCCGGCAATGAGCCTGAAGCTGCCGTCGGTGACCCGGCTGGCAATGAGGTTTACGGTAGGGAGATCGCCCTCGCCGTTGAAGCGCTGAAGGGTGATCCGCTTGCCGTGGACATAGCCCCGGGCGGCGAGGCCGTCGATAAAGCCCTGGCTGGTTTCGTCGTAAAGGGCTCCCGAGGAGTATTGGACGAGGGCGACCGGGATGGGGCCGGTATCAAGGGCGCCGTCGCGATGGCGGGCGCTACGGTCGGCAAAAAGAAGCAGCCCCGCGGCGAGCAGGACAAGAGCCAGCCCGGGGGCCAGATCGCTCAGAAACCGGAAAAAGGGGCGGAAAGGGGTGGACCGCATGATGAGCGCAGAGAGTGCTACAGACGTTCCTCTCTTGTCGATACCGAATGTGCGATACGGCTCTCAAAAATGAGGTAAAAATCGATCGATTTTTAAAAACCAAAACAGCCACTACCCGCAGAATCCGCGAAGCAGTGGCTGT
>JBEBWR010000068.1:0-13594 GCA_040392045.1 Chthoniobacter flavus
TGGAGTTGTCGCGTCCGTCGTTCCATTTGTTGCCGGTGGCGTCGCCGATGACGAGATGATCAAACCGCTGGACGGAGACGGCGTAGGGAAGGCCGCTGAGCTGATCGGAGAACGTGCTGTCATCCCGCAGGGAGAAGTGGAGGATGTGGTCGGAGTTGTTCCCGGAGATCTCCAGCGTGTACCATTTGTGGACGGAGAGTCGCTCCCGGAAGTAGGTCTCGCCGCCTTCGCGCGCGACGAAGGCCTGAATCTCTCCCGTGCGACTGTTGCGCGAGAGGGAGAATGACGTGACGCGGCCTTGCGCGCGGCTGCTCTCGCTTACGACGTCGCCTTCATACAGCCCGATGAGGCTGACGATGGCGGGCGATTCCATAGCCTCCACGTAGAAGCGGATGGAGAGCTTCCACGCGGCTTCGCTTCCGGGGCTTTCCGAAAGGCGGATATAGCTATAGTTCACCAGATGCTCGGGAGAGTTTTCGATAAATCGGAAGACCTGCCCGTTGGTATGATCATCGGCGACGATGCTCTGCGCGGGGTTGCCGCGTCCGAACTGCCACGAAGCGCCGGAGGCGTGGGGGCCGGGCCACTGCTCGCCTTCAAGCGGTCCGGCGGGGTAGCTGGAGAAGTCTTCCTCGAAGAGAATGCGCTCCGCGTGGAGCGATGCCACGGGGAGCAGCAGGGCGGCGAAAAGGAGTGGGGGGAGCGCGCGGATCATCATGGGTGGGTCAGGTGAGATAGGCGTGTTCTTCGGGGCGGGTGGTGGTGCCGAGCGTGAAGGGGGTGGGGAGGTTGACGCCGGGAACCGGCTGGCCGGGCGTGCGTAGCGCCGCGAGGACGGAAGCGACGAGTTGCTCGCCCAGCTCCTCCAGCGGCTGGGTCATGCTGGTGAGGTAGTGGCTGTCGCCCGGGCGCGGCAGGATGATGCCCGTGCCACCGATGACGCTCAGCTCTTCAGGGACGGAGAGCCCATGCGCCAGCGCAGCGTCGATGACGCCTTTGGCGAGAAGATCGCCCGCCGTGCAGACGGCGTCGGGAATCCAGCCTTTGGCGAGGAAGTCGCGGAAAAGCGTGTAGCCGTACTCGTAGTCTCCCGTGGGAGCGATGAGGGTGCGGAATTCGGCGGTCTGTCCCGCGAGGTGCAGCCCGGAGGCAAAGCCGCTGAGCCGGAGCTGACACGATACGGAGTGCTCCGTCCCCGGAGAGAGGAACAGCAGCAGGCGCTTCCTGCCCGAATGCACGAAGGCAGCGCTGGCGCGCCGGTTGGCTTCAAAGTAATTGGGCGCAACAAAGCCGGTGGTGCTGCTGACGGAAAGCGGATTGAGCGTGATATTGGGGATGGAGCACTGCTCCAGCAGGCTGTTTACCCGGTGCAGCGTGGGGCAGGGGAAGGAAATGAAGCCATCGATCTCGCGGAGCATGGCGTCCGCCTCCGGCGTGGGGTTGCCTTTGGTATCCAAAAGCAGCGGGGTGGGATGGAGCGCGAGGACGGTCTTGTTGCTGAGGATGGCGTTGAAGATGCCGCCAAAGATGCGCCGCGCCCATCCTTCGGGATTGGAACCGTTCGCGGTGAAACCGACGTTCAGGCCGATCTTCAGCGTACGGTTGCTTGCGGCGCGGGGCGTGGAGCGCTCGGCGGCCGGGGTCCAGAAGGTGCCGCTGCCGACTTCCGTTTGAAGGAGCCCCTGCTCGACAAGGTGCTGGTAAACTTTCTGCACGGTGCCGGTGCTGACGTTGAGCTGCCGCGAAACCTCCCGCGTGGGCGGGATTTTAACGCCTGAACGGCGCTGCCCGGCGGGGATGTTGCTGTCCAGCCACGCCATCACCCGGTCGAAGGGTTTCAGGGAGGAAAGAGTGGCAGGAGAGGAGGACATAATGAAAGATTCTGGGGGAGGTTAAGCCGTCTTGCGGGAATGGTCAATCGAAATATTCAGTTGATCATTATTTGGCGGATTTATCTGATCACTTGATCATTTCTCTCGTTTCAAACTCTCCTCTACCCCTTTCCGCCGAATGCGTTATAGTCCTGCCTATGGAAAAACCGCAAATCACTGCTTATCTGAAAACCCACTGCGGCTGGAGCCGCGGCGTTCGCGCTGTTCTCGCGAAGTATGACCTGCCGTACACGGAGAAGGATATTATCATCAATCCCGCTTTCCGCTGGGAGATGGAGCAGCGGAGCGGACAGCCGCTTTCGCCTTGCGTGGAGGTCAACGGGGTGATGCTCGCCGATATCAGCGGCGAGGAGGTGGAGAGCTACCTGCTCAAGGAGGGGCTGGTACAGGCGAATGATCAGACGACGGATGTTCCGCTGAATTCTTCCTGCACCGATGCGGAGCACGCGGCGATGCGCTCGGAGCCGATCCAGTTCAAGCCGCTGGCCTGATCTTTTTTTCGATAGGATAAAAAAACGGGGAAAACGCTCTTGCGCTTTTCCCCGGTTTTCCCTATCAATGCCGACCTTCCCTCGCTTCAGGGAGTTTGAAGAAGCGGGTATAGCTTAGTGGTAAAGCTCCAGCCTTCCAAGCTGGCCATGCGGGTTCGATTCCCGCTACCCGCTCCACCAGACTTCGTCTGGACTTTTTCGCGCTGCCGCGCGGGGGCGCTGGTGCTATTCGGAGCGGTATTCGCCCTGCACTTTCTTTTCCCCCTTTCTCTTCCCTTTCCTTGATGTGCTGTTGGATCAAGCGGCTTTTCGGAGCTTTAACGTTCCTGATCGGGATTGCGGTCTGCGGGTGGTTTGTCGTCAATCAGTTCTGGCCAACGGAGGCGTTTCGATCCCACGACTATAGCGTTTTTCAGTTAGTGGCCCCTATCGTGTGGGTCGGCGTTGGCTGGAGTTGGATGCGAACCGATTCACAATCGCGGATCAAATGAATTTTCTCCTATGAAATTTTTCCTTCATACTATCACTGCTTTCCTAATGCTTCCGATGACGCTTCCGGCGCAGGAGCTTTTCCCGCTGGGGGATGCGGAGAGCGAGGGGGTGAAGACGGTGGGGGGCGTTTCGCTGGAGCGGACAACGACGGATGCGAAGTCGGGGAAGCATGCGTTTTCGCTCAAGGTGAAGCGGGAAAATGTTTTGGAGCCGCTTATCCCGGTGGAGATGGGGCGGGCCTATCATCTCTCGGCGACGATGCGGTCGGTCGATGGCAAAAAGCCTGCCAGCGCGAACTTCGGAATCATGATGTACGATGCGGAGAAGCGCTTGATCGGGCTCTGCCATGTAGGGGCGAAGGAGGGGACGCAGACGAAACTGCTCAAGCCGCTGGAGGCGGGAAGTCGGGAGGCGTGGCTGGAGAAGAAGGGCGAGTGGCTCAAACCGGCGAAAAATTATCGGATCGCATTGAATGTGATGGAGGATTTTTCCGATCTGCCCAATTTCGCGCTTTCGCCGCGGATCGAAGAGATGGAGGAGACGGCGGAGGGATGGAAGGTGACGTTCCGGGAGCCGGTGGAAAACGCTTACCCGGCGGGGACTGCCGTGCGCCAGCATAGCGCCTTTCGACAAGGGTTGTACTGGGTGGCTAATGAATGGGTGCCGACGGAGTGGACGACGTACTCCACGACGCTGAAGGGGGAGGCGGTTTCGGGGACGCCGAAGGATCAGTTCTGGAAGGGAACCCGTTATGTGCGGGTGATGGTGCGCTTTGGAAACTGGGATCGGGTTCCCGAGGAGGGCGCGGAACTTCTGGTCGATGAGATTTCATTTCGTGCCATACCGGCAGCGGAGTAGGGCGATGTTGGAGCGGTAGGGGTGTCCGCTACCGCAAGTTGCGCGGGGGAGCGGTGCATCTGTGGGGTTTCTCTACGCTTTTTACCCCCGGCGTCCATGTTTGCGGTGGACTTCTTTGTCTCCGAACAGATCGGCAAGGCTGACGTTCAGGCGCTGCATGACGATTTGCAGCGTCCTGAGTGTGACGCTCTGGGTGGCGTTCTCCAGTCGGGAGAGAGTAGTATGGCTGATTCCTAGTTTCCTTGCAAAATCAGCGTACCGGAGTCCGCTTTTAAGACGTTCCGCTCGGAGGTACGCCGCAAATTTGCGTTCGTAATTCATCGCATAAGCCTGACAGAGCGCTGGTCACTTATGCGTGATTAGAGTTGCCAAGGTGAAAAACGCTGTTTTATTCTCGCTCCTCATCAATCACGCATAAGTGATTGGTGAACTTTACCCGATCGTGAGATGAAATTTTTCATATGCGCTGCCGAACTTCCGCCGTTTGAGCGAAAGAGTGTGGGACCGCAGAATGTTGTGAAGGAATCGTGGAGCGCACCTGCGGGGGACGTTGTCATATCGGCAAATATTCCCGGCGGCGGGTCGGATGCCCGGTAGTCGGGAGAGGCGGCAGATGACTTTTGGGGGGGGAGGCCATGCTCAAGGGCAGAATGTGGCTTTCCCCCCCTCCTTTTTTAAAGGTTAAAGGCGAAGGAGGAGAGGAAAGTTCCGAGTGAAGACGGACCCGATGCCGATTCTGTTGATCGCGAGTTCCGCCATCGAGGGGGGGCGATCTCCGAAAGATTGCCTGAGATTCCATCTTCCAATATCTTATGCGGTAAATGAAGCTGCGAAAATGGATGATGGTCGGTGCGGGGGGAATAGCGGCTCTGCTGGCGGTTGCTTTTCTGGCACTGCTGGAAATTTACGATCGGGTGGAAGCCGGGGCGGAGCAGTCGTGTCTGGCTTCGATCGGTGCGGCTTTTGCGGTGATGCCAACCGAGGACTTCGCATTCCTTCCCGATCCGGGGACCCAGTGGCGTGTTTTGACGGAAAACGAGCGGGCTCAACTTCTGGAGGCGGCGGCCAGGGCGAGGGCGTTGGACTGTCGCTCCCGTCGCCGCGAGGGATTTCTCGACCGCCGCTATAGCGAGCCTCGAATCGAGGTACGAAGGACGGACGATGGGCTGGAGTTTCTACTGAGGGTGGAGGCCGCCCCGCGATTTTATCAGATCGATGCCAGCGGCGAAGTGTTGCAGCGGCTGGTGAAAATCCGACTCGCGGATTAGGCAGTGTTTACGAATTAGCCGCTTCTCAGCAAATTCGTAAACACTGCCTAAGTGTTCAGATACCGGGCGATGAGCTTGAAGAAGCGGTAGCCGTCCCGGAGGGGGTTGATCTTGCTCTGCTCGTTTGCGTAGACCGTGGAGACGGGAACGCTGACGATGCGGTGTCCGGCGCGTCCGGCAATGAGGATCATCTCGGTCTCGTAGTCGTAGCCGCTGCATTCGCAGAAGAGGCTGGGGATGACGTCGCGATGGATCATGCGGAAGCCGCACTGGGTGTCGGGAACGGGGTGGCCGCAAAGGCGGCTGATCTGCCACGACATGTAGCGGTTTGTGTAAAGCCGCAGAAACGGCATTTTCACGGTGTCGCACATGCGGTTGCCGATATAAATCCCGGCGGGGGTTTGCGCCGCGCTTTCGAGGAAGCGGGAGATCTCTTCGGGGAGGTGTTGGCCGTCGCCGTCGAGGATGATGACGTAGTCGATCCCCCGGTCGAGCAGGGCGCGAAAGCCCGTCTTGATGGCAGCGCCTTTCCCGGCGTTCTGCTGATGGACGATCACTTCGGCTCCGCCTGCCCGGGCGCGCTCGGCGGTGGCGTCGGGAGAGCCATCGTCCACGACGAGAACGTGGTCGAGCTGCTGCCTGACGCGTCGCACCACGTCGGCAATATGAGCCTCCTCCCGATAGGCCGGGATCAGGGCTGCCACGCTGTTGCGGTCAAAGCTTCGCCCGTCGCCGTTCATTCGTTCGTCATACGCTGGGTGGGGGCTGCGCGTAAAGTAGGCCGGAAAATGGCGAACCCTGACAAGCCTAGTTGGCGGCGGCAGACACGGCGCGCTTTTTGCGCTGCGGCGTGTAGTCCGCGGCATGGTAGGAGCTACGGACGAGCGGACCGCTGGCGACGTATTCAAAGCCCTTGGAGTAAGCGACGGCTTTGTACTCGTCGAACTTGGCGGGCTCGATGTAGGCCACTACGGGGAGATGCTGCGGGCTGGGCCGCAGGTATTGCCCCATGGTGAGAATCTGGACGCCGGCGGAGCGCAGGGCGTCCATGGTCTCAAAAATCTCCTCTTCCCGCTCGCCCAGGCCGAGCATGATGCCGCTCTTGGTGGTCATCTCGGGGTTGAGCTCTTTCATCCGCTGGAGGACCTGTAGGGAGAGGTCGTACTTCGCGCGGGAACGGACGACTTTGGAGAGCCGCTCGACGGTTTCGAGGTTGTGGTTGAAAATATCGGGATCGGCGTCGGCGACGGTTTTGAGCGCTTCTTCTTTGCCGAGGAAGTCGGGGGTGAGGACTTCGATGACGATTTCGTCGTCGACTTCGCGGACGGACTGGATGACGCGGGCGAAGTGCGCGGAGCCGCCGTCGGCAAGGTCGTCGCGCGCCACGGCGGTGATGACGACGTGCTTGAGCTTCATCCGCTTGATCGCTTCGGCGACGCGCCGGGGTTCATCGGGGTCGAGCGCGAAGGGTTTGGCCGTGGCAACGGCGCAGAAGCCACAGGCGCGCGTGCAGCGTTCCCCGGCCACCATGAAGGTCGCCGTCCCGGAGCTCCAGCATTCCCACCGGTTCGGACACTGGGCCTCTTCGCATACGGTGACCAGCTTGAGGTCGGAGATGAGGGCCTTCGTGGAGAAGAAGACGGGGTTGGAGGGGAGGCGCACTTTGATCCAGTCCGGCTTGCGGGCCTGATGCAGTGCGGGGTCGATTTTTACGCGCG
This sequence comes from Chthoniobacter flavus, assembly GCA_040392045.1. Classification (GTDB taxonomy): domain Bacteria; phylum Verrucomicrobiota; class Verrucomicrobiia; order Chthoniobacterales; family Chthoniobacteraceae; genus DATMFV01. Next base: position 6,720 of record JBEBWR010000068.1, read on the forward strand.
CCATGGTCTGATTCGCCGCCCTGCTCCTTTTAGCGGGGAGCAAGGCGGACTTTCTGAGTGTTGCTGATAAAGAGGTGGCCTTTTCCGGGTCAGATCAGCTCGGCGATCTGGACGGCGTTCAAGGCGGCTCCCTTGAGAAGCTGATCGCCTACCACCCAAAATGCAAGCCCATTGTCGAGGGCGCAGTCGACGCGAATCCGGCCGACTTCGCAGTCGTCCTGACCGGCGACATGCAGCGGCAGCGGGTAGCTGTTGCTGCCGGGATCGTCGTTCAGTCGCAGCCCGGGGGCTTTGGAGAGGACGTCGCGCGCTTCCTCCACGGAGACGGGGCGCTCGAACTCGGCGTTCACCGCTACGGAGTGCGCCCGGTAAACGGGGACGCGCACGCAGGTGACCGAGGCCTTGAGCGCCGGGTGGTGCAGAATCCGGCGCGCTTCGTTCTCCATCTTCATCTCTTCGCGGGTGTACCCGTTGTCGAGGAAGGAGTCGACGTGCGGCAGGACGTTGAAGGCGATCTGGTGCGGGTAGACCGACTTCTCTACCGGGCGACCGGCGACGAGGGCGTCCACCTGATTGCGCAGCTCTTCAATCGCCTGCGCACCCGTGCCGGAGACGGCCTGGTACGAGGAGGCGATGACCCGCTTGACGCCGAAGGCGCGGTGCAGCGGGTTGAGCGCCATGAGCGTGACGGCCGTGGTGCAGTTCGGGTTTGCGATGATGCCTTTGTGGTTCTTCGCGTCGGCGCCGTTGATCTCCGGGATGACGAGCGGGACGTCGTCGTTCATCCGGAAGGCCGAGGAGTTGTCGACGACGACGGCTCCAGCCTTGACGGCATGGGGCGCGAACTCTTTGGAAATTCCGCCACCCGCGCTGAAAAGGGCGATGTCAACCCCCTCAAAGGAGTCGGCGCGCAGTTCTTCCACCGTAATCGTCTCACCGCGGAACGTCTGCGTTTTACCGGCAGAACGGGCAGAGGCAAGCAGCTTGAGCTTGCCGACAGGGAAGTTGCGGCGTTCAAGGACGTTGATCATTTCCACGCCGACGGCGCCGGTGGCGCCTACGATCGCGACGGTGTAATTACGGCTCATTTTAATAGATGGATATTCCCCATTTCGGGGCGCGGCATTATAGTGGATCATTCCTGCTATGCAACCTTTCCGACAACCTTTCCCGTTGACCCTCCGGGTCAGTATCGCGGAGCAGCGCCTTTTTCTCCTCCGGGGGGAGGCGGTGGAGGCGTCGTACGCAATTTCCAGCTCGCGGTTTGGCCTCGGTTCCGAGCCGGGGAGCTACAAGACGCCGCTGGGGCGGTTCGTCGTATCGGAGAAATTCGGCGACGATGCTCCGCTCGGAGCGGTCTTCAAGGGGCGCGTCTTTACCGGCGAGCTGGCTCCCTTCGCCGCGCCCGGAGCGGACGACGATCTGGTGACCACCCGCATTCTCTGGCTGGCCGGGCTGGAGCCGCACAACGCGAATACGAAGGAGCGCTACATCTATATCCACGGTACGAACCACGAAGAGAGCATCGGGTTTCCCTCCAGTCATGGCTGTATCCGGATGCGAAATCCGGAGATCGCGGCGCTCTACCCGCTGGTCCCCGTGGGGACGGAAGTGGAGATTATCGCGTAATCCCGTCCGCGCGGTCGGGAAAACATGGTTTTCATGGCTTGCTTACAAGAAAAGCATTGCATCCCGGAGGCAAGTGGAGCAAAGGATCAGGGGTCGAAATGGGCGGGCCTGGCCTGCCCGGTTCCGGATCTTCCGGAGATTCGACACTCAAAAACCTGCAACTTAGAAAAACCAGTATGATCAAGACCATTACTCTGCTTGTTCTCGGTGTCGCCGCCATCAGCCTCAGCGCTTGCGCGAAGCGTGCGGAAACCACGACGACCACGACGACCACGACGGCGACCTACGCCAAGTAAGAAGCAAAACGCTCTCTGTCCGGGGTGCATGGGATTTTCCTGCGCCCCGGATTTTTTTTTATGCGCAGGGCGGAGGAGGGGAGCACTCAAAGCCCTGTGGGATGATCGAGGAACTCCCACGGTAGCCGGTACTTCGCGCTCACATACTCTGCCAGCGCTTTGACGCCGAAGGTCTCCGTCGCGTAATGTCCGGCGAGCAGGACGTTGATCCCCAGCTCTTCCGCCGCGGTGTAGGCCCAGTGCGGCGCTTCGCCGGTGATAAAGGTGTCGATCCCTTCCGCCGCCGCTTTGAAGACTTCGCCGCCTGCCCCGCCGGTGACCAGCCCGACGCTCCGGCAGCGCTGCGGCCCCCCGGGGATGAGCTGCACCGGCCCGCCTACGGCGCGCGCGACCCGCTCGCGAAGCGCTTCGCGATCCAGCGATACCTTGGCGCGCAGGCCGAGGAGACTCCCTTTTTCAGGAAAGAACGGCTCGGGCTGTTTCCAGCCGATTGCCTTTGCCAGCAGTGCGTTGTTCCCCAGCTTCGGGTGCAGATCGAGCGGCAGATGCGAGCTGAAGATGGCGAGGTTCCCCTCCATGGCCCGGCGCAGCTTGCGGTAGGCGGGTCCGGCGATCCGCTGGGGGCCGCTCCAGAAGAGACCGTGATGCACCAGCAGCAGATCAATGCCCTGCTCCACGGCCATGGCGATGGTGGCCTCGCAGCCATCCACCGCCGCTCCGACGCGCGTGACCTCGCCGCTGTTTTCCAGATGCAGCCCGTTCATCGCCTGACTCCAGTCGGCGATTTCGGCATGGCGCAACTGTCGCTCCAGATCGGCTACGACTTTGGCGAGGGGAACCGGAGAGGTGGGGGAGGGGGAGGCTCGGCGGGCGGTCATGATGAATACCTTAATGGCTCACGGAGTTGGAGAAAAGGTTCATCACGACAATCCCGGTGATGATCAGCGCCAGCCCGATGAGCGCCGGGGCGTCGAGCCGCTGTCGGAGGAAAAAATGGCCGATGAGCGCGATGATGGCAATCCCCGCTCCGGACCAGATGGCGTACGCGGCTCCAAGCGAGACCCCTTTGAGCGCCTGCGAGAGCAGGTAAAACGCCGCGCCGTAGCCGATAACTACGACTGCCGTCCATCCCGGGCGGGTGAACCCTTCACAGAGCTTCAGCGCGGTCGTGGCAAAAATCTCCGCGATGATGGCCATGGCGAGGTAGAGAAAAGGGAGCTTCATGATGCCACTTTTCTCTATACCGCTCGCCTTGCCGGGGGAAAAGCGCTATGTTTTGGAGGACACGGACGGCTCCGGCTCGGTCGGCTTCTGCGGTTCCTGTATCAGGGGACGCTCCGCAGTGTAGCTGTCCGAGGCGATCAGATCGGCTATATAGTTGGAAAAATTGCGCCGCCGCATCCGTGCGATCTTCTGGCCTTTTTCCAGCAGGTCTTCTGGTAATGAGATAGATGTCCTTCGAGTTTCACCACCCATAATATATGATTGAGTATGATTAAAATGGCGGCGTGGCAAGCGTTTCTTTTTTTCGAAAAGCTCAACAATTTGCTGTCCTTTTCGCGGAATATGTAATACATCGTAATAAGAAATGCCCTGATTGATGCATGGAAATCAGGCTGAGAAGCCCCCCCCGCCCGCACATTTTATGAATCGCAAGTATCGCCCGAGCTTCGACGATCTTTTTTGCTTTTCGGTTGCCTCGCCCCCGGGGCCTCCTGTTTTCCCCCACCGGCTGGTGCCGGTAACTTTCGCAAAGGAGATGCGAAGCAGCAAACCAGTGGCATTCCGAAATACGAACTCTTTTTGAGTAACGGCTCATGGGCCACCGCTCCGGCTTCGGTCGACGGGCGGCCTCCCCTTGGCAGGGCGAGAGGAAAACGCTCATGATCTTGAAAAAAACCGGATGTCGGGAAAGCCGTTTTCCCGTCGCCAAAAAGCAGGAGCCTTCCTATCAAACGCACCAGCATCACACTCGACGACCGTGTTTACGAGATCGGTCTTGAAATCGCCGCCCAGCGAGGTTTCAGTCAGTCGTTTTCGGCCTATATCGCATGGCTGATCCAGCGCGACGCCGCCGGAGGGGTTACCCGTGAAGAGCCTCCCTCCCCGGGGCGAATCAAGGCCGCAAAGCCACCGACGAAGGCGAAGCCCGCCGCTAAATCTGCTGCTGCAAAGCGTGCCGTCAAAGCGGCCAAAGCAGTAAAGACGGCCAAAACGCCTCCAGCCAAGGCCACCGCTCGTAAGCGCGCCAGCGTCAAACCCGCCTCGGGTCGCCGGAAGAAGTAGCGTCGAGGGAGCGTTCGCCGCTCTTTTCCGCTCTCAGGAGATCGCAGGCTGAAGGAGAATATCCCTTCAGCCTCGCCTCCGGGCGCGCCGTTTCCCGGCCTGTCTTTCGGCCTACTTTACCGGAGTGGTCATCCAGCGGTGTACCCGCTCCACGGCCCATTCCGCCGGGGGCTGCCCAGCCTTGCGGCTATAGCGGTGAAGGAGGGTGATCGCGGCCTCCCGATGGGCTGGGGCGAAAAAGTAGTTGAGCGCTTTAGCCGCTGCCGTGGCAGGATCGGCGGCCGCCATCGCGTACAGGTCTCCCATCCCCTTGAGGAACGCGGCAGGATCCGGAAAGGCTCGCATCAGGAAGGCAAGCCAGACCTCCTCCAGCGCGGCGGGATCGCCGAGCAGATCGGTCCAGGAGCGCAGTTCCGCGCCCAGCGCCTCTTTCTCCTTGCCTGCGATCAGGCTCAGCCGCTCGTTCCCCATCCGATAGGGCGTGAGCGATATGCCGACCACCTTGCCCTCCGCGAGGTCGAGATGCGCCAGTAGGCCTACCTGCTGGTAGTAGGAGGGCGTGTTATAGCGGAAGACAAAATTCCCGAGGCTATAGACAATCGGTACCCCCTGATAAATCTCCATCCCCTGAGGGACATGCGGGTGATGCGCGATGACTGCATGCGCCCCCGCCTCCGCCATGCCGCGAAGGATTGCCACTGTGTAGGGCGGCGGGGAAGGGGCTACCTCGCGGCCCCCGTGATAAACCACGATCACAGCCCGTTCTCCCTCCGCGCGGTATCGTCGGATGATCCCCTCTACCTCGCGCAACTCGTAGCACCAGACCCCCGGCTCTCCCCCGATGCTCGCGCATGCCTCGGCCTCGCCGCAGTTGATGATCACGACCGGCTCTTCGCCCACCGTCATCTCCAGCGGACGCTTTACCTCGGCTTCCGTCATCCCTGCTCCGGTCGTCTGAATCCCCGCCGCCCGCAGGTGACTGAGCGTATCCTCCAGCGCCTCCGCGCCGAAGTCGAGCGTGTGATTATTCGCCAGGCAGGCCACGTGAAAGGGGACCTCTGTCATGGGCGGTATCACCGATGGGGGAACGGTAATGCACGGGCCATTTTTGGCGATGGGCGCGCCGCGCCCGCTGATCGCCGTCTCGACATTGACGAGATTGAGATCGCTCTCCCGGAACAGGGGGAGCAGGTCGCCGTAGATGGCCAGCGGATCGCGGCGGTAGGCTTCCTCGTAGAGCCAGACCGGTGCCCAGTCACCCGCAAAAGTCAGCCTCCGGCGGGGGGAATCTCCCCCACGGGTCTCCCCGCGATCAAACTCATGTGCCCATGGATTCATGGGCGGAGAATTGAAGCGATTTGCGAGGGGAAGTCGATGCGATAAGTGTGGAAGGCCTGCTTTTAAAAGACACCGGTGCCGCCAGACGGGAATCTGACGGCACCGGGAAGAAACAGTCGTATGATGATTTATACGAGCGCTTTTACAAGCGCTTCACGGTCCCCCTCAAGGTAGTCGATCGGGGCGATCTCAGGCATCGTGTAGGCTCCGGGCTGAAGGCGGGTGGCCGCACGGGCGCAGGAGACCATAATCTGCGAGGTGAGCGCCGGATTATTGATCTTCATCCGGAACTCCAACAGCTGATTATGCGTCTGACCGCTGACACCCTTGCGCTCCATCTGCACTCCGTGCCCCATGTCGCGCAGAGCAGCCACGTCCGGCACAACGGTCACGATCGTTTCGTCCTTCGCAAAGTAGTCGTCGGACTTGATCGCTTCCGTTACCGCGTCCGCATTGGCGCCTTCCTCAAGCTCCACGTAGACCATCCGGCGGTGGATACCGGTGCCCGTGGGGATTGTCATGGAGAGCGCGTCGCGTACTCCTGCCTTTGAGCGGGCGCACACGGAGTGCCCCATGCTCATGCCGGGTCCGAAGTTCGTGTAAGTCACGCCCTTCGGGACCATAGCCAGCAGCAGCGTACGCACCACTGAGTCACTCCCCGGGTCCCACCCCGCGGAGACAATGGCTACGCTGCCGTTCGCCCGTCCGACTTCGCCAAGCTGCTGGCGAAGATTCCAGAGAGCTTCACCGTGGATATCAAAGCTGTCCACCGTGTGAATGCCGCGCCGGAGGTACTCCGGAGCTGTCTCGGGAATGGAGCGGGTGGGGCCGCAGAGCAGCGCCACATCCACTTTCCCGAGTTCCTCCACGGAGGGAACCACCGGGAGGCCCGCCAATTCTGCTGGAGGGGGAAGGCCATTTTTCACCGAAGAAGCGCGGCGGATGACCCCGGCGATTTCCATATCGGAGGTCTCTTTCACGGCTTCAACTGCGTAACGTCCTATATTCCCATATCCAACGATGGCGATTTTCAGTTTTTGCATCAAAGCACAGAATCGGAAAAAACGAAAGCCATGACAAGCGTCAAATGGAGAGGAAGGAAAACAAATGGGGGGAAATCCGGGGGAGTGAAATTTTCCGCAAAAACTGCTTGAGTTCTCCCGCCGCTGGTGCAAAGTGTCCGCCTCCTTCACAGCGGGGCTTCCCCGTCACGTGAAGCAGGAGAATGCAAGGGAGTATGCGAAGAAAGGGGCTAGATAGCTCAGTCGGTAGAGCAGAGGACTGAAAATCCTCGTGTCCCCGGTTCGATTCCGGGTCTAGCCACCA
>JBEBWR010000069.1:0-13555 GCA_040392045.1 Chthoniobacter flavus
CAACTGCTGCCGGACCCTCTCGCCCAGTTTCATCACTGGATGCAGCAGGCGCTGGAGCGAAAGCACCCTGAGCCGACGGCGATGAGCCTCGCCACGGCGACGCCCGACGGACGGCCGCTTGTGCGCACCGTGCTGCTCAAGGGGCTGGACGACCGGGGTTTTGTCTTTTTCACCAATCTGGAGAGCCGTAAATCGGAGCATCTGCTGTCCAATCCGCATGCCTCGCTGCTTTTCCCGTGGTTGCTGATCGAGCGGCAAGTGATCGTGTGCGGACGCGTGGAACGGACTTCGCAGGCGGAAGACGCGGCGTATTTCGGGTCCCGGCCCCGGGAGAGCCGTCTGGCGGCATGGGCCTCGTCGCAGAGTCGCTCCATCGCCGACCGCGCCGCGCTGGAGGCGTCGCTCGCGGCGCAGATCGCCCGGTTCGGCGAGGAGGGGGAAGTCCCGCTACCGCCATTTTGGGGAGGCTTTCGCGTGATTCCGGAAACGATAGAATTCTGGCAGGGCGGCTCGGCCCGGCTGCACGACCGGTTTGAGTACACCCGCCAGCCGGACGGCAACTGGGCTCTCGAACGCCTCTGCCCGTAACCTGAACCCCAGCCCCTCTTGACCGGGATGAGATAACCGGTAAGACCAATCCATTTACGTTGTATTCACATGAAACGCCCCGACTTTACCCGCACGCTGATCGCTCCGTCCGTCCTTGCCGCTGATTTTGCCAATGTCGGGGCCGAGTGTCGCGCGGCGGCGGAGGCCGGGGCCGATTGGTTGCATCTGGACGTCATGGATGGCCATTTCGTGGACAACATCTCCTTCGGCTCGGGCATCTGCGAGGCTGTCGACAAGGTGACCGACCTTCCGTCAGACGTGCATCTCATGATCACGCGGCCGGATCATTATCTGGCGCGCTTCCTGCCTTTCGCGTCGAATATCACGATCCACGTCGAGGCCGATTGCAATGTCGGCGCGACGCTGGCGCGGATTCGCGAGGCGGGGTGCGGCGCGGGCATTTCCCTGCGCCCCGGGACTTCTTTTCGCCTGATCGAGCCGTACCTTGACCAGATCGATCTCGTGCTGATCATGACCGTGGAGCCGGGGTTCGGCGGGCAGGCATTCATGCCCGAGATGCTTCAGAAGATTCAGGCCGCCGCCGCTGCCCGCAGTGAGCGGGAGCTGGCCTACCATATCGAGGTGGACGGAGGGATCTACGCCGAGCAGGCCCGGATCTGTATTGAGGCGGGGGCGAACATCATCGTCTCCGGGACCGGCGTCTTCGGTCAACCCGACCGGCGCACCGCCATCGCCGCCCTGCGCGGCGGCGAGGGGTGAAAGCTGCCTGTTGTAAAGCAGCGTCGCACCTGCTACTGTGCGCTTCCTGATCGGGTGCCCGTTATGATTTCGGGCGCCCTCTTCCATCTCCGATGTCTCTGCTGGACCGCTTTTTCCAAATCCGCGAAGAAAACGACGACCCGAAGCCCTTTCTCCAACATCTGGAGGAGCTTCGCGTCATGCTCATCAAAATGGCGCTCGTCCTCTGTCTGGCGATGATCTTCTCCTTTGTCTTCCGTGAGGAGATGGCCGCGGTTCTCCAGGCCCCTCTGCGCGAAGTCTCTCCGGAGATGGCCAGCAGACTGGCCACCCTCGGAGTTATCGACTCGTTGACGATCTCCTTCACTCTCGCGTTCAATGCCGGGCTGACGATCTCGTTTCCCTTTCTCGCCTTTTTCTTTGCCCAGTTCGTCGTCCCGGCGCTGACGAAGAAAGAGAAGCGGTTCATCTTCCCCGCCATCGGGGTGAGCTTCACGCTTTTTCTCATCGGCGTTTCGGCCTGCTACTACCTGATCCTGCCCGAGACACTGAAGTTCTTCTACGAAGACGCGCAGAAGATGGGGTTCACGCCGACCTGGACCGTCCGCGAGTACTTCTCCTTTACCACCCGGATGATCCTCGGCTTCGGGCTGGCGTTTCAGCTTCCCATCGGCGTCATGGCGCTGGTGAGCATGGGGCTGCTCTCCTTCAAATTTCTGAACGACACGCGCCGCTATGCCATCGTGATCATCCTCGCGCTGGCGCTGATCCTCGCGCCCACGCCCGATATCTTCACCTTCCTCTCCCTCGGGATTCCCATGTGCCTCATGTACGAGGCCTGCATCTGGATGGCGTGGCTCATTGAGAAGCGCCGCCGGGAGCGCCTCGCTCTGGAGGAGGCCGCGGAAGCCGCCGAGGCCGCTAAAGCCGAATCGTCCACCGAGATCCTGCCGCCAAACCCTTGACCGCACCCCCGGGGTGTGGAAGAAAGAATGAGCCATGATTCTCCCCGCCTCCCCCTCATCATCGCCTGCCCGCTGCCTGCGGGGGCTCCAGCGCGTGAAGAGGTGCCTTACGAGGCGCGTTAAAGGGGGGCTATTCTGGCTGCTCGCCTTTTCCGTCGCCCTCCCCGCGCTTCGGGCCGATTCGGTCAGCGAAGCCTTCGCGCGGGAGGCCGACCGCGCTGCCCGCCGGGCGATCAATGAGGTGCTGCTCGCCGAGCCGGACCTCCCGCAGATCGATATCATCCCCGTGGCCGTGCCAAATGGCCCCATCACCCTCCAGCAGGCGCTGCGTATCGCCGTGGCGAATAACCTCGTCATGCGGAACCGCCGCGATCAGGTGCGGCTCGCCGCTATGGAGCTTGTCGCCGTGCAGCGGGGATACGGACCGCAGTGGGTCGCTGTGATCTCCGCCATGCGCAAGGAGATCGGGACCGTGATCGAAGACCTGCGCAGTACCACGCAGCAGACCACCTCCGCACAGACCATCGGCGTTTCGCAGGTGCTCCCCTTTGGCGGCAGCCTTTCGCTGGATGTCGGCGGGGGATACTCCCGGGTCGAAGTCGGTCAGCCTACCTACAGCCCCCGCGCCGGAGTCTCGCTCAGTCAGCCGCTCCTCCGGGGGGCAGGGCGCGACCTTCAGCAGGAGCCGCTGGTCGCCGCCCGTCGAAATCTCCTTTACGCGATGCGGAACTACAAGCTGACGCTGGAGGATTTCTGCATCGGCGTGATCAATGACTACCTTACGATCCAGAATCAGCGGAAGAAGATCGACGCCGCCGAGGAGAAGCGCCTTGCCTTCGAGCGTCTGACCCGACGCTCCCAGACCTTTTTTGATCTTGGGCGGGAGTCCGAGATCGAAGTTCTCCGCGCCCAACAGGAAGAGCAACTCGCCACGCAGACGGTCCTGAGCCTTGAGGTCGAGCTGAAACGGAAGCTCGACCAGTTCGCCATCCTGCTCAATACCAGCGGGGAATCCGGCGCGCACGACCTCGCGCTGGAGGAGTTCCCGATTCCCTACATCCGTCAGGACCTTGACGCGGACCGGATCGTCTCCCTTGCCCTGAGCGCCCGCCCTGACCTGCGCACCGCCGCCTCCGCCATTGAGGACCGCGAGCGGCAGCTCCGCTTCGCCCGGCGCGATATGCTCCCTGACCTCGCCGTAAACCTCCGGGCGGGGACCGCCAGCGCCGACAGCCTCGGCGGCTCCGGAGTCATCCGCGAAGAGTACAGCGCGGGCGTCACGCTCTCTCTCCCGCTGGAGCGGCGCAAAGAGAAGCTCGCCGTTTTTTCCGCCTCGCAGAATCTCGCGCAGAGCCAGCGCTCCTTTGATCTCAGTCGCGCCATTATTGCCGCTGGAGTGCGCTACAGCGTGAACCGGGTCGAGGGGATTGAGAAAGCCGTCGCGATTCAGGAGGATATTGTCAAAAGCAGCGAGAAGCGCGCAAAGATCGCCGAGTTTCGCTTTGAGCGCGGCGAAGCGTCGAACCGGAATCTGATCGAGGCGCAGACCCTGCATCACGCCGCGCTCAACAGCCGCCTAGACCTCTACCTCTCGCATTACATCGCCACGCTCCAGCTCCGGCGCGACATGGGCCGGCTGGAGTCCACCACCGTCATGGCCTCCCTCCCCTAGTGTCATGTTAGCCTATTTCCTTTTCAAATTGCCGGGAGCTTTTCCGATTCTCCGGCGTTGTTCAGCTGCGGTCGGTATCTTCAGATACCGCCCTTACTCGCGCCTTGGAGATTCACAAAATCACCTTGGAATTACTTCAATGACTTGCCTCACAGGACACTAGAACTTTTTTCCCTCTCCATGCTCACCCGTCGCCGCGCCGCCCTCAGTTTCCTCGCCCTCGCCGTCAGCCTTGCTCCCGCTCGTGCGGAGAAGGGCGTGCCGGTCGCCAGCGCCTTTCCCGGAGAGGTGACCCTCCAGTATCTCGCGCCCGCCGGAGTCATCCGGCAGGGGGAAGTGGTCGCCGTTCTGGATTGCACGGCCATCAGCAGCAAGCTCAAGGCCATCCAGAAGCAGTTGAGCGAAGCGGAGAAAGCTCATGTCGTCGCCCGCGAGCAACTGGAGGTGATGCGCGCCATTCACGCGGAGAAGGAGGCGAACGCCGCGGAAGCCATTGAGGCTGCGGAGCGGAATCTCGCGAAATACCGCGAGAACGACGCCCCGGGGATCGAAGTCGCCCTCAAGCTCGGGCTTCACGACGCCGAGACGGAGTTCAAAAAGCAGGAGGAGCGCTTCGAGAGTCGCGATCACCTCCTCGCGGAGGGATTCATCCAGAAGGTCGAGTACGACAACGAGGAAGTGCGCCTCAAGCGGGCCAAGCTTGCCCTGGAAGCGGCGAAGCTCAAGATGTCCGCATTCAACAAGTACGAGCGCGAAGCAAGGGAAGGAGAACTCAAGCAGGCCATCCGGAAAGCCCGGGAGCGCAAGCAGACGCTGGAAGCAGATCACGCCACCAACCTGCGAGAGCTGATCGGGAGCGCAGAGACGGCCGAAGCCGACATGGTCCGCCTCAAGGCTCAGGAGGAGAAGCTCACCACGCTGATGAATCAGACCATCGTCCGTGCTGCCAAAGCGGGCCGTTTTACCCCCGACACCGATCATGCGGAGCGGGGCACTGTCGTGGCAAACGGTCAGGTGCTCGGCGCGATCACGGGAGAGTAGGCGGCTCCGTATCGGTGAACACCGGCTCCGGTGCGAGGTGGATGGCTTCGCGGATCAACTCGGAGAAATCGGGCGCATCGCCGATTTTCATTGCCGCCTCCTTGATCTCCGAGCGCGCTTTCAGCTCGGGGAACGAGCCATCGCCCACCAGCACGTGGTGCTGATAGAGCAGTTCGTCGAGGTAGCCATTGAGGAGGATGCGCCAGTTCCACGGATCGGGATGCTTCGCCGTCGCCTCTACATGCAGGCGGATATTCGTCGTACAGTTGCTCGTCAGCGCGTTGTAGAACTCCGGCGTCTCATGCAGCTCATTGAGCCGCTCCAGATAGCTCAGGAAAATGGCACGGGCCCGCTCGGGCGTGACCCTGATCCGGTAGAGAAAGACCGTCTCGCCCTGTCGGTAGTTCGTACGCACGCGGAGGACATCGCGCTCATCGGAGACGACGTAGATCAGACCGTACTGCCGGTAGAAGCCCGCAATCGTCGAGTAGCTCTGGCCCGTGCGCTTGCGCGTTTCGATGGAGAAGACCACCGGCTCCGCGCCGTCGATCTGGAAGGAGACGAGCGGATGCGCGATCATCGGCGAGCCCCAGTAGTTCAGCGCGAGATCAATCCCCCGGATCCTGCTCAGGTCGATCGTGCGTGTACGCCAGTCCACCGTATAGTCGAGCTCCGTGCGGTAGTCGCAATGGCGGACATTGCGGATCACCACGCGCTCTCCATCGATCTCCGCATAGGCCGTCCGCGCCACATCAGGCAGCCACTCCTGAGGCTCCGGCCGGATATGGAGCCACGGCGGAAGGACGATGAAAAACCCAGCGCCGAGTGCCCACCAGCGGCGACGGCTGAAGATCAGCAGCGAGAGCATGACCCCGCCGTAGCCGATGGCCAGCGGCAGCCGGAGCGACGCCGCAGGCAGATCATAGTAAATTGCGCCCACCGCCCAGAGCGTGGCGATCAGCAGCGCCAGCTTCCAGAGGACCCCGAAGCCATTCCGAAGAAGCGAAACCATTTCCCTCTGCCTTACGGGAAACGGCATCGCTTAGCTAGCGAAAAACCATCTTCCCGCTCTTGAGATCGGCGAGTTGGCGATAGTCGTAAATGATCCCATCGTTCGTCCCGTCGCCGTAGATCGTTGTCTGTCCCTTGCGCCAGTTGCCGCTTTCGGGGGTGACCAGTTTGGCGTGGCCGTCGGCGAAGAACATGTGCAGCCCCCGCCGCTCGCGCGTGCCGTGATACTGCGGTCGGCCCCGGGTGTCACGGTCGGGCGGGATACCGTTGAACTCGCCGTAACCCGTGGCGACATCCCACATCAGTTTATTGAACGGGGCATCCCAATAAAAGTGATCAAAGTCGCTGAACTCCGCCGCGATCACCAGCCGCGACATCGGGGCAGGGACGTCAAAGACGCGGGGATAATACATGCAGAGGCCGGAGTTGCCCGCGTAGTTATAGCTATAGTCCACACTGCGGAATTCCTCCTTCATCATCGGGCAGCGCAGCCGGTTGGCAAAGGTCAGGTGCAGATAGGGGCGCACCCAGCGCTCAAAGGTGGGGAAGCGCGATTCGCCGGAGTTTCCGATGGCCGGTGTGCCGTTGCCATTCCAGTATTGCAGCTTCCTTGCGTCATTCAGGTAGCTAAGCAGCCCCGTGCCGTAGTTCCTCATATTGGCAAGGCACTGCGTCTGCTGCGCTGCCGCCCGTGCTCTCCCCATCACTCCGAAGCTCAACAACGCGAGCGCCGCGATCACACCCACGGCAACGAGCAGCTCAACCAGCGTCAGGCCGGCACGCGCCTGATGGAGCGCGAGCTGGCGCGAGAATGAGTGATGGAGAGAGCGGGGCATAAACGCGAGAAGATTACCGGCGGATTGCGGGTCTTTTGCGCCATCCGAGGGCACCCCCGCCGAGCAGCAGCACGCCCACGGCCAGACCTGCGGTGGCGGAGGGCTCCGGGATTGCGTCGGTGACAAGGATGCGGTCAACGTACATGGTGGAGAACCGCCCGATATTATTGGAGACGTACAAGTTCCCTAGTGAGTTGAAAGCCGTGCCCGTGCCGCTGATGAAGCCGATGTCGCTATAGGTCAGGTTGATGGGATTCCCATTGATATCCTCGCCAGTGAACGTCAGGGAAAAGGTCTTGGTCGTATAGTTCAGCGTGATGTCAAACTGGTAGAGATAGTCGGTCTTGATCAGGCTGCGCTCCAGCAGGATCTGAGAACCGTTGAGTCCCGTAAAGCGTAGCCCTCCGGTGGTGGGGTTGCCGAAATAGGTGACGGAAAGCGGCATGCTGTAATCCCATGGGCCGAAGTAAATGCCGCCGCCGGACTCGATGTTGGTGGCGGCGCTAAATCCCAGCCCGAACTGGACGCGCACGATGGAGTCCGTTACGCCAAGGGCGTTGCGGATCGAGCTGAAGCCATTGCCGCTTGTGACCGACGAGTTGATTGCGAGAACTCTCGTGCCGTTCAGGGTGGCAATGTGGGCATCATCGGGGTTGCCGCTCTGCATCCCGCTGTAGCCAGCGACCCAGTTGCCGTGGCCAATCACGGTCGAGTCGGTTGGGGCAAAGACGTTGGTATCGGAAAAATCGCTCTCCCAGATGGTAGCCGCCTGCAAGTTGCCCATGACGAGCGCACTGCTGATGAAGAGCGTGGTGAGAATAGGGAACGGTTTCATAGGGGTGGTGACTGAGGGTTTCGGGGTTAATCGGTGTAAGAGAGATTTTCAATCAGGCTGGCGACCTGCCGGGGGTTCTGCTGGCCGAAGAGCTCGTGTCCGCCGCCGTAACCCATGTCTGAACTGGTAAGGATGAGCCGGCCTTTGCCAAATCGCGCGCGGAGGAGGTACGGCACCGGTTCGGAGTCGTCCCGCATCCGGAGCGTGGCGAGCGCCTCCCATCCGTCATTCAGCGGTCGGAAGCCGGAGGAGGGGGTGACCCCTTTTTCGAGTGCCTTGCGGAGATCGTTCGGTTCGCTCTGCCACTTTCCTTCCGCGACATCGACACTGATCCGATCCGGGTCAATGCCCCAGCCGCTCCATTTCACCGCGAGGCCGTCGTCCTCAAACCAGCGCTGCCACGGGATCTGGTTGCATGCGGAGATGATCAGCGTACCTCCCTGCTCGACCCACGGCATCAGGACTTGCCGGATATAGTCCGCCGTCAGTGCAAATCCGACGCCGGTCCAGTAACGGAGGAGAACCACCTTGGCATCTTCCGGCAGCGTGTCGGCTCCCGTCGGCAGTTCTCCAACCGTCCAGCCTCGCGTGCGCAGATCCATTTCTGTCGCCTGCGTGTTCGCCGGGGTGCCGTTATAGAGGAGGATCTGTCCCAAGGGAGCCTGTGCCAGCCGGATCACTCCATAGCTGGCGGGACTGTGATAGGCGGCGTCCGGCCAGCCGGAAGTCACGGGACCCGGACGGGTGCGCTTCAGGGAGAGATGCACCTCGCCATCGCGGCCGTTCGTCATGGCAAACTCCCCGAGCGGCAGCGCGATCACGGCGCTCCATCCTTTGTCGCGATTCCTGGTCTGCGCCTTCCACTCCGGATTGACCGAGGTATCGAGATTCATCCCCGCTTGGGAGAGGGCGTCGTAGCGCGTGCCAAGCGGATTGAGTGCGAGGTGGTAATATCCTCCCTCCTTCCGGTTGACGAACAGCTCCAGAGCATCCTCATTCCAGACGGCTTCGTCATGCTTGCGGAAGCGGGCGACCCGTTCGATATCCGAGACTTCATGGCAGATCGCTCGGAGGTAGAGCGTCTCCTCTGTCCAGAGGGCACGGACCTCCGTGGTATCTTCCGGCGGCGTCTTTCCGCCAAGAAACCCCGGGAGGACCGGGGCATTCCCCCATGCTGGAGCGTCCGGGTTCAGCAGCTCTTCATCCGAGGCTTGTGCGGGCAGGGCGGAGACCTGAAAACGTTCCACATTTTCCGCGAGCACCTGATAAAGCTTCTGCCATTCGCCGAACATCTTTTCCTCGGCTTCCACCTGCCCGAGCGCCCGTTCGCGTCGCGTGGCGTCCGGCTCTTCCATAAGGGCCGTGCGCGCTTCCTTGAAGGCGGTCTCTGCGGTGGCGATCAGTTCCGGAGTGATGAATCCCCGGGCGTACGGCGCAGCGGGATTGAGGAAGTAGGAGATATCGCCCGGCGCTTCCAGCCATGCTTTTTCCATCGCGAAGTAATACCGCTTCATCGGTTCGCCGGCCTTCGCGCCGTAGAGCGTCGTCATCCAGTCGGCGACGATCTCTTCCGAGGTCACCTCCCGCTCCCACGTCGCTCGGCCAATGGCGTAGAGATTCATCCGATGCGCGAACCAGCGCGTATAGTGCAGCGGCGCATCGGATTCGCGACTGACCCCGTAGGGCGGCACTTCGGTGGAGAACGAGGTCATGCCGTTCCGCTTGAGAAAGTTCATCTCCCCGACGATGTAGCGGACGTTCGGGATGAACATCGGCTCCGTCGTCGGAATGAGTTCATAGCCGCGCAGGCCGGTGGGGATTCCCATCGCCTTCCATTCCTTCATCTCCTGGAGCGCGGTGGCGTTCGCCGGATGACCGCTGTCGAGCGGATGGCGGTAGGAGACGTTGTACGCCGTATATTGAAACATATCAAAGGGCGCGACTTCCTTTGCTACGGGCCGGTAGGCCTGATAGGCGAGATTGGTAAACTGAAGGTCGGGGAACTCCGGGCGCAGGCCGTCGATCAGGACCTTCCAGAGCTTCTGGTAGCGCGTGCTGACATCGGATGCCATGGCCTCGCACTGTGCGCATTGGCAGAACTGCGTCTGGTCCACGGGGTAGATGCCTAGTGAAGTGATGAGCGGATGCTTCCGGAGCGTTGTGGAGATACGCTCAATAAGCGCCTGTTGCACGCCGGGATTTGACCAGCAGAGATGCGCGCTGCCGAGCGCCTTGGAGATCTGCCTGCGACCGGCATACTCCGCGATGTAGTCCGGGTGCGCCTCCATTACCGAAAGCGGCAGATTCAGCCCATGACCGGACCAGCGGATGATGAAGCCTTTCTCGTGCAGGTTCCGATAGCGGTCCTCGTTCAGATAACTACCTGCGAAGTGGATGTTCATCCGGTTCCGCGCCATCCAGACGAGCGTGTCGTGATCGTAATGCGGTGAGTTAATGGCGAGGTATCGATAACGGAGCGCGCCCTTTTCTTTCAGCTCAAAGTCATTGAGAACGATCCCCTCCTTCCGCTCAAAGTACTCTCCGGTGTCCCCGGGCCAGAACCAGCGGAAGCCCAGCGATTTTTCCAGAAAGCGATAGGTCGCGTAGAGAGCGGAGCGGGCATTGCTGCCCGTAAGGTAAAGGGTGTCATCCGTGTGCCAGATCGTAATCTGATCGTCATCCTTATGCTCCGGAGCGGGAAGCGCGGGAAGGTCTTTGAGCTTCTTTGCGTTGGAAGCGGTAGCGATAACGATCCGGTGCGGCAGATGGACGCTTGCGGCGTCGGCAACGATCGGGACCTCCGCGCCGGTGGCGAGTCGGATCGCCCTCTGGAGTTCGGTCGCGGCGTAATGCTCGACGGCGGTGGGGGCGCCGGGCAGGATGATTTCGCTTGTCGCCTTGCCGTTTTCGACAAGGGCGAGTCGCGCTGCCTCCGCGCCTTGGACGCCGAGCAGAAGGGTGCAGAGAAGGGGTGAGAGGATACGCATGATCAGGAAGAAACTTTGACAGTGGCGGTCGCCGTGTCCGGCAGGGGAAGCGCCATGACGGACTCCCGCTCAATGAGTCGGGGGCTGACTTCAATTTTGCGTGCGGGCCGATCCGGTTCGCTCAGTCGTGCCTCCATGAGATCAATGGCATTGAGGGCGACCTCCGTATGCTCGCCGTCGATCGAGGTGAGCGCGGGATGCACGTAGTCGCAGGCGGCCACGTTGTCGATGCCGACGATGCTGAGATCATCCGGCAGGGTGTACCCCTGGCTAAGGAGGATCTTCTGGAGGCGCAGGGCATAGAGATCAGGAAGTACCGCTGCCGTGGGGCGTTGACCTTCCGGGAGACGGAGCGTTTCGATGACGCGCTCTTCCAGCACGTACTTGGAGCGGTCACCGGTCGGAAAAGTGGTGGCCAGATTGAAGTCGGGCAGGCCCGCAGCCTCGATAAACTCCCGGTAACCCCGCAGGCGCTCCCGGGAAAGGAAGCAGTCGAGCGGCCATTTGGAGTGAAAGAGGATGCGGCGATGCCCTTTTTCGTAAAGGTAGGACATCGCTTTCGTGGTCATCTCCACCTGATTGGTCATGACCGCGTCCGACGAGTCGAGCATGCGGCGGTCGACCTGCACGATCGGCAGGCGGCGCTCAATCCATTTGGCGAGATTGACGTCCTCATCGTTCCAGAACACGCCGCGGATGTCCCATTCGCTGAGCCATTGGGTCAGTTCGCGTTCGCTGGAGGCGGGGTAAGCCATGAGGGCGAATCCCCGCTTCCGCGCCGCCTCATCAAGCGCCATCTGGATACGGGCGTAAAAGTCGTCGTACGACTTGAAGAGCCACTCATGCTGACCGGACCACGCCTTCGGGCGCTGGACCACCGGGTAGATATAGGCGAGGCATTGGCGCATGCCGCCACCGGCGTTTCTCCGGCGCTGCCGGTAGCCGATCCGCTTGGCGGCCTCCAGCACGCGCGCGCGACTCTCCGGCGAGACATCCGCAGAAGCGTCGCCGCCGAGCACCAGCGAAACCAGCGCCTGAGAGACGCCTGCGGCTTTGGCGACATCTTTTTGGGTGATCTTACGTGAGGGGGAAGGAGGCATAATCGTGCCGGTTTAGTGATATTCTTAATATTTTCTAATTTCTATGTCGAGTAATTTTCATCCCTATAGGAGCTTCGATAAGGTGATTGTTGAATGATTGGGATGATTTCTCATTGATTCCGACGGGGTTGCTTTAATTTTATTAAAAAATATCAGGAAATTTTCCTGATAGATTATTTGTAGAATCGCGAGCTTACTCCCCGATCAGCAGCGCGGGATCGGCTCCCATGGCGCGGAGCTGGCGTAGGGAGAGCGCGGCGTGGCGCTTCGCGAGACGCTCGCCGGTCTCGGGGTCGAGCACCAGCGGCGCGTGATAGAAGGCCGGGGCCTCCAGCCCGAGCGCCCGGTAGAGAAGCAGTTGTCGGAAAGTGGAGAGAAGCAGATCGGAGCCCCGGACGACTTCGGTGATCTTCATCGCCGCGTCATCCACGACCACGGCGAGCTGGTAGGCCGGGACGTCGTCGCGCCGCCAGACTACGAAATCGCCAAAGTCCGCTCCGGCTGTGGCATGCTGCGGTCCGTGTGCGAGGTCATGAAAGGTCAGTTCTTCCCCTTCAGGGACACGGAAGCGCCAGTGGACATCCTCGCCCTCGCGGATCTCCGGGAGGACCGCGCCCGGGGCGGGGCGGCAGGTGCCGGGGTAGGGCGGTTCCTCCTCGCCGGAGTGCGGAGCGCTCAGGGCGTTGAGCACGTCCTGACGGGAGCAGCGGCAGGGATAGATAAAGCCGCGACGGTGCAGCTCCCGGAGCGCTTCGCGGTAGAGCGGAATGCGCTCGCTCTGGAGGTAAGGCGAGTAGGGGCCGCCGCAGTCGGGGCCTTCCTCCCACTCGATGCCCATCCAGCGCAGATCCTCGTAAAGCGCGCGGCGGAATTCCAGCTTGCACCGCGTCGTGTCGATATCCTCCACGCGCAGGATCAGCGTACCGCCTGCCGCGCGGCAGCGCTCCTGTGCCGTGAGGAAGGTCCGGGCATGGCCGAGGTGAAGATAGCCGGTGGGGGAGGGGGCAACGCGGCCGCGATAAGGAGGGGTAACGTCCATGGGCCTAGGGTCTGTTTACGAACTTGCCGAAGGCGGCTGAAACGCCCCCTTTTGGCTCAAAAGTCGGTTTCTTCAAAAGTCCGAATCTCGATTCGGCCTTCCTCAGAAGCCCGATTTTGATCTCAAAATGTGTCATTTCATCCATCCTTCTCAATTCGTGAACAGACCTCTGGGCGCGAGGCTTCACGCTCCTCCCTCCTGCGATTTGGGGAACAATGTCGAATAACGGCATAGCGCGGGTACTTTACCCCGGATTTGGCTTTCTCAAAGGATAAACCGAAATGCCGCTTCCCTCCCGGGAGTGCTTCCGGCATGCTTCGGGGCACGGTGAAAGCCTGCTTCTTTGATAACGGGCGCGGCCCGGTCCCGCTCCTTGCCCGCGCGATCAACCTGCTGCTGGCGCTGGCGCTGCTGGCGGGGCTGTTCCTCTTTTGCGCCAATGCCTCGGGATATCAGTGGGACTGGAGCGCCGTTGCTCCGTACTGGCGGAAGTTCCTCGACGGCTGGTGGGTGACCGTACTGCTCTCCTGCGCGTCGCTCCTGCTCAGTACGCTGCTGGGCGTGAGCTTTGCGCTGATGCGGCGCAGCCGGGTGCTGCCGCTCCGCTATTTCAGCCAGCTCTATGTTGAGCTGATCCGGGGAACGCCGCTGCTGGTCCAGCTGCTCATCACCTTCTACATCATCGCGAATGGCCTCGGCGTGCAGAACCGCTACTTCGTCGGTGTGCTCGCGCTCTCGCTCTTCAGCGGGGCGTACATCAG
>JBEBWR010000070.1:0-13427 GCA_040392045.1 Chthoniobacter flavus
GACGTTCTCGCGTGGACTTTTCCCGGGATGGATGCACGGGGTGAACCATCAGGAGTTGGTATCCGCCCGCTTCGGGAAGAAGCGCGGACCGTTCGTCGGGAGGATCGCGGCGGTGGGGCGCGATTATGTGGAGCTGATCGCGCCTGAGACTGACGTGAAACCCGGCGACGGCGTGGTGTTTGATACCGGAGGCGACACGAATCACGAGCAGGGAGGGCGCGTCTATCAGGTGCGCGGCGGTCGGCTCTTCTTCAAGCACGGGCATATCCGCTTCCGCGAGTTGAATCCCGGCGACCGCGTTTGGAAGACAGATGATCCCGCGCTGAACGCGGAATTGAAAAAAAGCTATACCGGGAAAGTGACTCCAAGGCGGGAGGTAAAGGTATGGCTCAAAGTCTCCGGGAAAGCCGGCGAACCGCTCCGGCTGGAAGCGGAGGCGGAAGGGAAACGTTATGAGGCGCTCTCGGGTCAGCCTTTGGAAGCCGCGCGTACGGCTCCCCTCTCAGACGAAAAGCTTTGCGAGCATCTCGGGCGATTTGGCGAATCAGTCTTTGCCCTTGAGGCGCTGGAGAACGCGCTGGAGGGGGCGGTGATCCTGCCGATCAGCGCGCTCAACCGGGTCCGACGCGATCTGGTGTATCAGCTGGAGTCCATAGAAGAGCGCCCCGAGGTATCGCTGACGGTTCGGGAGATCCTCGACTCGCTGGCAGATGCCTCTCACCCGGAGACGACTCCGGCGCTCTCGGTGCTCTGCCGCTCAATGGAGCAGGCGGACGCGGCGGTAGACGCGGGAGTACGGACGATCTATCTCGATTTTGAAGACATTCGGCGCTACCGCGAGGCGGTGGAGACTCTCCGGGAGCGGTCGGCGGAAGCGGCCATTTTTCTCGCCACGCCCCGCATTCAGAAAGCGGGGGAGCAAGGTTTCTTCAAGCTGATTGAAAACGCAAAGCCCGATGGCGTGCTGGTGCGCAATCTCGGCGCGGCGGAGTACTTCCGCGAGAGCGCGCTACGGCGGGTGGGCGATTTTTCGCTGAACGTAGCCAATCCACTGACGGCGGAGTTCTTTATGGCCAAGGGGCTGGAGCGCGTGACGATCTCTTACGATCTGAATGCGGCTCAGGTACTCGCGCTTCTGGAGAACGCTCCCGCCGGTTGGTTTGAGCTGACGATCCACCAGCATATGCCGATGTTTCATATGGAGCATTGCGCGTTCGCGGCGTTCCTCTCGGAGGGGAAGTCGTTCCTCGACTGTGGGCGGCCCTGCGAGTCGCATCGCGTGCACCTGCGCGACCGCGTGGGGATCGAGCATCCGCTTCGCGCCGATGTCGGCTGCCGCAATACGCTCTATAACGCCGTGCCGCAGACGGGGGCGGGCTTCTATCGCGAGCTGGAGGCGGCGGGATTGCATGCCTGCCGCGTGGAGCTGCTGGAGGAGGATGCGTCGGAGACGCGGCGGGTGCTGACGGCCTATCGCGGTCTGCTCGGTGGAGACCGGGAGGGGACAGATCTCTGGCGCGAACTCTCGGCCCAATCGCAGCTTGGCGTCACCCGGGGGACCTACCGGGAGGATCGCTGACCTGCTCCGACAGATATCTACGCATAATTACTGACACACAAGGAAAAACCGGCCTTCGTTAATGGTCGCAGGTTGACTTCGGGCCGAAAAAAGGGGCAGTATGCAGACCGTTTTCGGTGCCCGCTCTCCAAGAGTTGTCCCCCCACCCCGCCATGTCCAACGACCCTGAAATCCGGCTTGAGCTTCGTTCCCTCCGTCACTACCCGGTGATCTTTAGTGAAGAGGTCTTTGATCCGGAGAATACGACGTTCGTCCGGACCCTCGACCGCCTGCACGAGAACCGGATCCACCGTGCGATGGTCTTTATCGACTCGGCAGTGGCCGATCTCAATCCGCTGATCTGCCAGCAGATCTCCCAGTACTTCGAGCGCTACTCCGACGACATCGAACTGGCAGAGGAGCCGAGAGTGATTCCCGGCGGTGAGATTATCAAGAACGACCTGAACCTCGTCGGGCCGCTGATCAGCGCGATGGTGGACGCGCATCTCTGCCGTCACTCGTATGTGGTCGTCGTC
This sequence comes from Chthoniobacter flavus, assembly GCA_040392045.1. Classification (GTDB taxonomy): domain Bacteria; phylum Verrucomicrobiota; class Verrucomicrobiia; order Chthoniobacterales; family Chthoniobacteraceae; genus DATMFV01. Next base: position 2,095 of record JBEBWR010000070.1, read on the forward strand.
GGTGGCGGATCGGTTATCGATTCGGTAGGGCTGGCGGCGTCGCTGGTTCACCGGGGCATCCGGGTGATTCGCATTCCGACGACGCTTTTTGCCCAGATCAACGCGGGGCTCGGCGCGAAGTACGGGATCAATCTCGCGGGGCGCAAGGATGGCGCGGGGACTTATGCGCCGCCCTTTGCCGTGATCAATGACTGGCGGCTGCTTGATACGCTGCCGGACAGCGAATGGCAGGCGGGGCTGGTGGAGGCCTTCCGTCTGGCGCTGCTCTTTGATCCCGAGTTTTACGATGAGCTTTGCCGCCTCGCGCCGACGCTGCATGAGCGGCGCTCGGAGGATGTCCAGCATCTCATTGAACGGTCCGCGTCGATCATGATGGAGCAGCTCTCCAGCCGGAACGATCTCTATGAGGAGAAGACGGAGCACCCGTTGAATTTCGCGCTCTGGTCTGCCTATCGGATGGAAATGTCCTCTGCGAACGAGATTACCCACGGCGAAGCCATCGGGGTCGCCATGCTCCTCGATACCCTCTACGCGGTGACCAAGGGATGGTTCCCGGAGGAGGAGTTCCGGCGGCTTATCACTGCATTCGCGCAGATCGGAATTCCGCTCTGGACAGACCAGATCGAAGTGATTGGCGATGACGGCTACCTCGATCTCTTCCACGGGATCTCCGACTTTCAGGAGCATCTCGGCGGACAACTACAGATTGTCTTCCCGACGGCCCCGGGGGCGACGCGAGTGGAGAGCGAGATCGATTTCGAAGCGCTGGAGCAGACGATCGGCCGCCTGAAAGCGGAAGCGGAGAATCTGGAGCTCGAATTGCAGGCCCACTGATGGTCAGTTAGCCTTTCATCGACTGGACGTGCCATCGACTCTCAATATGACGTTCCTGAGCGCCAATCATGCTTGATAGCGATGGCTCCCTCCGGTGTGAACTACCTCACCCCCGGGATGCCCGCCTCGGCGCTGAAGTAGAGCAGACATAGCGCTCGTTCTCTACTACCAGTACCAGCGGCCACTGCACCTCATGGGGCAACACACCGCGTCGTACGCAGTACGCCGCCGCCATGCCTGCCGCCTCCCCCATCACCACCGCATTCCCTGTCACCCGGTAGCTTGAGTGGGCCAGAAAATCACCGCTAATGCAGCGCCCCGCCATCATCAGTCCCTCCACCTTTGCCGCCACCAGCGCCCCGTAGGGAATATCGTAAGGCAGCACCTGCTTACGCTCCGAAGCGTCGAAATCCTTACTCACCAAAGGGTCGGGAGAGTGCACGTCCATGCCAAACGTCGCCCTACATACCGCATCCTCCCGTCGCCTTCCCGATACCAGATCCTCCCACGTCACCTCCGCACGGCCGCGCAATCGCCGCCCTTCGCGCACCCCGATCTGAGCCGCCGTCGCGATCAACCGCAAGTTCTTCCAGATCCCCCCCAGCGAACGCAAGGCTTCCACCGCCTCGTGAACCTCCCGCCGCGCCCTCACCGTTGCTTCAGTAATCTCCTGAGCATCGTCATAGCCAACGCCATACTGATGATTCGTCATCAATCCAAAAAGATCGTCTCTAATGTGGAAGAACGTTGGCGACCCATAGCTCGTCTCATACCCCGCCCGTACAAACTCCGCCACCACCGCTTGCCGACGCCCTGGAACGCTCGGAGAATGAAGGTGAAAAGCGGCCTCCGCGTCCAATCCCGACACCAGGGCCAAAAGCGACATCGGCTGACATCCCCCGGTCCCCGCATGCCCCACAGAATATTCACACCCCGCCAACGCCGCAAGATCACCATCTCCCGAACAATCGATAAACACCTCTGCCCCCCAAGCCTCGCGACCCGACTTTGACTCCGTGATCGCATACTCCAGGCGCCCCTGTGCCGAAACCTTCGCGCCCACCACCCGTGTATGATAACGCACCTCCACTCCCGCTTCCTCACACATCTCCTCCAGCAGCAGCTTCATCTGCTCCGGGTCGTGCACAAAATTCGCACCCGAGCGCAAGCGATAAGCGTCCCGTCCCTTGAGCCGTTCCACAATTTCCAAGAGCAACCCGCTCTCCTTGCTCGCATCCAGCACATAAGCCAGTAGCCCCGCAGTCCAAATCCCTCCCAGGCAGCCATTCACATCGATCAACCGCGTCCGCGCACCCTCCCGCGCCGCCATAATCGCCGCGCAAACCCCGGCAGGCCCTGCACCCGCGACCATCACATCCGCGCGCTCCACAATTGGCGTCACTCTCGAACTCTCGTACAGCTCAGTCATCATAAATCCCCTATTTATCAGATTGCAAACTCTCCCCTGCCTTAAAGCCTCTAGCCATAGGCACCCGCACCTTTGCCTTCCCCTCAAACTTCCACCCCGGATGCCGCGTCATCTCCCCGCCACCATCATTCACCAGAAACCCCGGCGCATACTCCAGGAGCAACACAGGCTCATCCCCGGGCACCACCTCGCGAATGGGATAACTCCACACCACCAGCCCACCAAGATCCACGTGCAGCGTTGCCCCCTTTTGCAAGGCCTCCTCAGGGCCCTCTCCTCGCACAATCACCCCATCGTGAGTCGCCACCACCTCCCCCGTCCAAGCCCCTCTGTCTCCCCCGCATAACCGCTCTCCCCTTACCGCCAGCTCCTGCCCATCCCAAAGCCACGCTTCGTCCACACCTCCCGCTCCTTTTCTCATCCAGCCCAGACGCCCCAGCATCCTGATGTGATCCTCTCCGGGCAACTCCAGCCGTCCCTCAGCCGAAAGCGTCGAAAGCACCATATCCACCCGCTCACCATGCCGCACCTCCACCGCCACCTCGTCTTCCCCCGGAGCCGACAACAAGCGAGCCTCTACCCTTCCCGATTTCGCACGCCGGGCCTCATGTACCACCACAAACGTACTCGCCCCACCGTCATGACGGAAATCCACCCACATCGCCTTCCCTAAGCGATTGATCGCCGGAGCCTCTCCCACCAGTAGCTCTCCAAGAGCAGGAGATAACATCACTGAGCGCGAGACTGCTCCATCTCCATACGCAAAATTCACTTCAAAAGGCGCCTTCACCTTCCCCCCTTGCAGCACTTGAAGATACCCGTGCAGCAGCCCGCTCCCCTTGTCCAGCGAAGCACTCGTCGCAAAGTCATAGGGTTCTGCCAGCGCGCCATGCAGCATATAATCATGCCGCGTCCCGCCCTTTACCCTGAAAATATCTACCAAATACCCCTCCCCCTCGCCCAAATCCACCTTTACCAAAGTCCGTCGATAACGCGACGCCACCCCCGGGTAAGCCTTCTTTCCCTCCACCTCCATCACCTGCACTCCCTCCTGCCGCCCATCGAAAAGCAACAAATCCCCCATGTGATTGCTCCCTGCATGAATCCGCTTCAAAGGCCATGTCGCGTATGGGGCCATCACCGCTCCAAAACTTTCCACCCACGGCTCCCTAAAGCGATTCGGCTGCGAACGCTCATCGATCACCACCGTATTGTGAGCCGCCGTACTAGACGACCACGCCCGCTCCGATCCGCTCCCGCGCAATGGACGATAACGCGTCTCATCAAACCACCGCCGCCCCAGCGCATACCAGTGCAGCCCATTGACATCCAAATGTTCATGGCCAAACGTCCCCTTATAATTCAGGAAAAGCTGCGACTGCGTCTTTCCCATCCCCGCTCCGAGCACTGCATAGCCGGAAGTGCCCAATAGCTCCGACTTGGCGCGCTCCCGCGGCTTTCCCTCATAAGCCTTCGGGTCCGCATCGTTCACCGCAGCCAGGAAGCCATCCGGTAGCGTCAGCTTCTCCAAAGCCAAATCCGTTCCCGCCATATGCGCGGCAAATTCCCGCTTTAGTGAAAGCCCATCAAATCTCGCCCCGCTCTGCGGGTCCCGCCATCCCGCAGGATCGGAATACCCTTCCAGACGTTGAAAGCATCCCCGCAGCCTCATCTCCACTTGTCGGTGATACGCCGGAGTCCCCTCATGCCAGAGCCCGTCTGGCGAATAACCCGCCGCGATCAACTCCCGAGCCAGTTGCACAGCCCGGTGAATCAACTCCGGACGCTTCAGCACCAAGCCATAAGAAACATAACCATCGATCAAATAAACCAGCGTGTTATGAGCCCCTTTCTCCCAATGCCTCAACACGGAAAGCTGCGTCTCAAATACCCCCTTTTCTATCTCCCCACGCTCCTCCGCCGTCAGGCGCGGCTCCAGCAAAGCATAGGCATAAAGAAGCGGCGCGCCTTCCATCAGATCCAGCGGATACCAGCGCCACCACAGCCCTCCGGAATCGTGGCTCGCCGCCAAGCGCGAGGAATCTTGCGGCACCCCGCGCTTTCGCTTGTTGCTCAACTGCACCGGCCACCCCGGCATCTCACTGGCAAACTCCAGAAGCAATCTCTTCGCCCGAAGAAAATCCTCCTCCTCCCCTCTCAAACGATAGCGCAACGCGCTCCCCCAGGTGACCTCTGAAAGCCGGAGATTCGCAAGATCCATCCCGCCGTCTCTTGTCACTCGCCCCTCCAGATCACTCTCCATCAGCAGCGCATCAAGCAACTGCTCCGCAGCACGGAACTCCGCGTCGTGCGGCTCTCCCTGCACAAGAAGCCCCGCCGAGATGTGGTTAGCCGCCGTCGTCAGCAGTGCCATCCCGAAGCGGCGGCGGGCCTTAGCCTCCTCCAATTTAAGCCCTTCGGTCACCTGCTGCACCGTCATCACTCGCTTCTTCTGCGGGAGAACATCAGGAAACACCGGCCCCGCCAACGGTTCGTTCTTCTCATCAGCCATCGTAGGGCAAGGCGGCAGGAAAACCGATAGAGTCCCCACCATCAGCGTCAATTTCGCGTACTGCAAAACTATTACTTTATCTATCATGTTATCGAAAAATCTTCATTCTCTCCCTCAAAACAGAGCGCTGCTAATCATCAAGATCAATCATCGGCTTCAACGCCTCATCGCTGCCGAAGAAAGGCTCCACATGACCGTCAAAGAAAAGCAAATTAAGCCCCCCACGATGATAGCGGCGCAGCCGGGCACCGGAGTCGTCCGTCATCCCCAAGGTGGCAGATCGGGCAGTCGCTTCTCCCAGCGTACTACTACGCCCTTCCGTGATATACACCTTCTGCGCGGACTCCTTCATATTTGTGAGCCGGTACCGTTCCGGACTACTGGTCCCCAGCGTCCGCATCACATAGCTAATGGCTGGGGCATTCGTCCGCTTCCACCGTTCATCGGGTCCGTCCTTAAAACGTGCGGGGCAGTTAAAGATTTCCACCTCCTCTTGCGTAAGATTATTACTCCCATTGCGCCGCGAGTTGGGGAGCAAATAGGAGGCCAGATAATAACGCCCCCACCAATACTGATTTCTCGAAAAGCGCGCATCAATCTTCGCCATCGCTTCCGACCCCAAAGCCGGCGGCAGCTTCCCTTGATGATCAAAGGAAAAAGCAATCGCCGCTGAGTAAATCGTCTGCAACTGACGCGTACATTTCCCCGAATAGCCTATTTCCCGTGTGTAGCGAAAAGCCGGGAATAGCAGCGCAGCCAGCGTTGCTATAATGAAAAGAGAAACCAACAACTCAGTTAGGCCAAACGCGCTACTTCTCAGAACCGGGGGGGAGGTTTTCATGGGTTCAAGCATTAAAAGCGCGGCGGTGCCTCCAGCAGGACATCAGAAGGAACGCTCCTCCCACGCCTAAAGAAGCCACAGAAGCCGGCTCCGGGATCGCATGAATCTGCAGATCGCGCATATACATCGTTCGCCCCGAACCACTCAATCGATTTGCCCGCAGCGCAAAATAGCCCGACTCACGCGCCTCCTCCCGAGTGTCGATATAGGAGATCGACGCGATCGCCGTCCCCAAAGGATTTCCCTCTTCATCCAGAGTCCATGTCGAGTAGACCGCTGCATCAATCTTGTTTCCCGCTACCGAAAACGACAGAAGATACTCCCCCCCATTCCCTATCGCATCAAGCGTCTCCGAGGTGCTGCCGATAGCCAAAGGCGTCACGTTGCTTATAAAGCTATTTCCCACGCCCCAGTAGAGGCCCAGTCCGGAGCTGCTGAGGCCCAGGTAATAGGCCTCTGCTCCATGATAAGCACTTACGCGGGAACGCAATACCACTCCCACCGCGTCTATTGCATTCCAGGACGAAGCGGCCACCACTACGCTTCCTCTAAAATCAGCAAGTTGATTCACCTCATTAGGCACCGGTAAATTGTCAACCGTATAGGATCCCGCTGTATAGACCAACTGCGCCCCGCCTGCACTGGAAGCTCTGGAAACCGAGAGCCACTCCTTGGAATTTATCGCTACCGTCTGGACCGTAGGCGATCCATAATTTGCCTGATACCAGTCTGTCGCAGGCCACTCTTCCGGCGGCATCAAAGAGACAATGGGAGCCGCCAGCGTTGTCGTAACGCCAGCTAGGAGGAACACCGAAGCAAAAAAGCCATACGAGTCGTGAGCCAAAAGGGAGGGAAGCTTCATGCTGCCCACTCTTTCGCAAAACCGCTCCAGTCGATAGAATATAGGCAACCAAACTTCGGTCTGTTCTTAACCCCTCACCCTACCCCTGTCTGGTAAACTCTACCGGCGTCTGCCCCGTATACTCCTTGAAGACACGGCAGAAGTGGCTGGAATCCGCATACCCCACCTCATAGGCTACCCGCGTCACATTCATACCTCGCGCTCCCAGCAAACGCTTCGCGTGCGTAATGCGCACCTGATGCACATACTCAAGAAAAGTCATTCCCACCTCGGCCTTAAAGGTACGGCTCAAATGCACAGGATGGCACCCCAACTCTTGCGCCACTTCGTTGAGGGTACACTTTCGAGCAAAATGCTTCGAGACAAAATCGATCGTCTTTTGGCTTAGACTTCCCCGTCTTCGGAGTATGCGAGCCTGATTAGTCATCGAGAAAGGGGTCTCCTTCACTACAGGGGGGGCCAGTTCCTCCACCAGCCGCCCCACCAGCCCGACTGTGTGCAAGAAAAGCCGGCAATGCCGCTCCCACTCCTCGCCATCCACCCGCGCCACCGCTTCGAAATGCTCCAGTTGCTCCGTAGGGCTTAGCCCCATCTTTGCGCAGTGGCGGCGAATACGCGTTCGCCCCTCTTCCTCCCTGCCTCGCAGCACCACGGCACCGAAGTAAAAAACCCCCAGCGTCTTCCCCTGCACCACCAGCGGTTCCACCGCCTCCCATAAGCCGAACCGGCACATCCCCACTACTCCTCCTTTCGCGGTTACCCTTCGATTGCATACCCGCTTGCTCTGAAAGCAACCCCGGCGAAACCTCCCCTTGGCCTGCTGGCAGAACAGTGAGCAGTGCCTACGAAAAGGCAGCTGAAGGGCAAACTCCGGGCTATCAAAGGTAAATCCCGTAAGATCCTCAAATGTCACACACATCTTCGATGTGCCCACCAACAGCTCAAGTATATCCTGAAAGAGCGATCTGGGCACCGGCTCACACTCCGAAGCCAAAAAAGAGATACCGCTACGCAGGAGAGGGCTAGGGGAAAGTCTCTTCATGGGGTAAGGGGGCAAATGTAGCAGCGCCTCGGCAAAATGCGACGCCTTTTCCTCGGCACCCACTTGCAATGTCAACAATTCGTGGATACGGCCTAAACCTCCAGCCGGTGCTGGCTGCGAAACTCTCCGGGAGAGAATCCGGTATGCTTGCGGAAGAAGCGGTGAAAGTAGTGCGACGAGGAAAAGCCGCATTCCGAGGCGATCTGCGACACCTTGAAGTAGGTGGTTTGCAGCAGATCGCGGGCTCGCTGAAGGCGGAGTTCATCGCGGAGCGCGACAAAGGATTGACCGCTGGTCTCTCTCACTACGTGCGCGGTACGGGTTACCGAAAGGCCGAGATGACCGGCGAGCGCGGGAAGATCGGGATTACTGGAGAGGCTCTGCTTGAGGAAGCTGATGATGGTCTCCTTCCGGTAGTCCGGAGAGGTCTCTTTTGCAAACCGGGGGGTACGGAGCAGTTGGAGAAGATAAGCCTCGATCATCGGCGCGAGGCCCAATAGATGATTCTGCGCAGACGGCTTGAGCAGCGGAAGGCTGCGGGTTTGATCCGACTGCTTTTGACTGACGCGAAACTGGCCGATGTAGACGATGGCGCTGAGCTGCCCTTCCAGATGCACGGGGATGATCAGTTCCGACGCGCCCGCATGACAGGTATGGAAAAAAGGACGCCGCTCGCGGCTGCACAGGCCGGGAATGAGGCGGAGATCACACTCGATGCACGCGTCCTTCTGCGACTCCTTGACGTCCAGGCAGAACTCCGAGAGATGCAGCTGATCCTTCAGTTCGATCAGCCCGGCCCCGGAAGTGGCGCTACGCTTTGGGTCGAAGATTTTGATACAGAGATCGAGGCCGGTGGAGCGTCGGATGGCGGAAAGGGTTTGCTGCACGGTGGGGTGTGATTTTCGTCGGAAATCAGCCGAATCGTACACTACTTCGGCTACTTTGTCCACTATCCCGCCCGGGGTGATCCTTGTAAACTTGGCTCCATGTTTTCCAACGCCTCTCTTTCCTCGAAGGACGAACCGTGGCTCTCCCCTTACGATATCGTTGTCTACGGCGCAGGATTCGTCGGCTATGCTGCGGCCCTGCATCTCGCCAAGAGAGGGCGACGCATTCTCCTGCTGGATGTCAATGGAGCGGAGCTGCTCTGGGAAGCGACGCGGGCACTGGAGAATCGCACTGCTACCGATGCGCCGTCTGCGGCATGGAGCGACTGGCTGGAGACACAATCCGAAGGCTGCGACGGAGAATATTTTGAACCCGCCCACGCGGAGATTACGGCGGCGGCACGGTTGCAGGAAACTGCGGGGCTGCACGTCCTCTTCTACGCGATGCCGGTGGCAGCGGAGCGCGATGAAGACGGGAGGGTGCGCGCTGTAACGGTCGCGACGAAAAGCGGCTTTCATGTGATTGAGGCTCAACGCTGGGTCGATGCCACGGAGGAAGGGGCCCTGCTAAAGCTATGCGGGCGGGAACCGAAGCCCCGTACGCCGGCGGAACGCTGGCACAGCCTCGTGCTGCACACGGACGATCCGGGGAAACTCGGGAGCGCTTTCGCGGCGTTGTATGAAGCGCATCCGGGGCTGGAGCTGTTACGGTCGGTAAAGGAGGGTGAATGCCGCCTGCGCTGGCCATCCGGGTGCGGAAGCGGCCACAGGAACGTGGTCCGGCTGTCGGAAAGCCTGCGGAGAGCGGCGAACGAGACCGGCTTTGATTTTGCGATCACGCATTGCGGCACTCACGATTTCCCCGTTTACGCTGCGGGGGGGCCCTCCCCCGCTCTTGCCGCCGTGCCGGGGAATGTGACCGTGCTCTCTCCGGGGCTGCGGGGAGAGGCGTTGCAGAACGTGGGGGATCGCTTTGCGTTGGGCGCTTCCGTCGTCCTTCCTCCGGAAGCGGCGTCGCTCGACGGGCAGCGTTTGCCGATAGCCCAGCCGGTGGAGTTTCGGGCGTGGGATGTCGTGGTGGCGGGTACCGGGACAGCAGGGGCCGTAGCCGCTATCGCGGCCGGGCAAGCGGGAGCGCGAACGCTGGCGTTTGATCTCGCTGCGGCCCCCGGCGGGATGGGAACGGGCGGCGGCGTGAGCGGCTATTTTCACGGTGCTTCCGGCGGGATTCAGGATGAGCTGGATGAGCGTTCCCGCGATCTTTCGGAACTGATGACCGGGGCGCGCCCCATTGCGAGCCGCTGGCATCACGAGGCGAAGATCTGCGCGCTACTGGAGCGCTTCGAAGCCACAAAAGTCCATTTTCTGAGAAATGCACTGCTTTGCGGCGTCGAGCGCGACGTAGAGGGACGGGTGACCGCGGCGCTGGTGGCTCACGAAGGTCGGGTGCTCCGCATCCCGTCGCTGGCATGGGTGGACGGGACCGGCGACGGCGATCTCTGCGCGATGGCGGGGGCAGACTACCTCTACGGACGCGAAGGGGACAGGCGACCGATGGCTTTCACGCAGGTCGGCTTCTGGATCACCCGCCGCACGCAGAAGCTCAATACGACTTTCTCGAACTACGATGCCGGATGGATTGATCCGTCGGATGCCCGCGACCTCACCCGCGCCCGATTGATCGGCCTTTCCCAGTACCGCGCAATTGAGCAGTCGGAGGACGAGCAACTGGTCGCGATGGCTCCGATGGTCGGTCTGCGGCAGTCACGCCAGATCTGTACGGATCGGATGATCTCGCTCGCCGATATGGCGGCCGGGAACTGTTTTGACGACGCGATCGGCTCGGTCGATACCGTGGCCGATACGCACTCGGTGGACTTTGAATTCGAAACCGACGCGCTGGCGTTCTACTACTGGATCTGCCGGGGCTTCCGCCACCGTCTGCATTGCGATCTCCCATACCGGATGCTGCTGCCGAAGGGGCTGCGGAACGTCTGGATCGCCTGTCGGGCGGCGGGGATCAATATGGAGGCGAATACGGGCCTGCGGATGCAGCGCGAGATGCAACGGCTTGGCGAGGCCGCCGGACATGCCGCGGCGCTCTCCCGCGCCTGTGAAGGCGACTCGCGGCACATTGACCTCCCGGAATTGCTGCGGCTGCTGGACCTCACGGGAGCGCGTTCCACCCGGAAGCCTCCGGTGAAGCAGCTCCCCGGCGACGAACTCCTCGCGCTGCTCGACGAGGGCAGGCCGGGGATTTACCTCTGGCATCTCTCCCAGCGGTGGGCGGAGATTGGCCCCGAAGTGCGACAACGCCTCGCCTCCGCAGAGCCTCGCGTCTCGTTCTACGCGGCGACGCTCTGCGCGATGGCAAACGATGCTCAGGCCGCTCCGCGACTGATCGCCGCCGTAAATTCCCGCGAGATGGGCCCGACGCCGAAAGAGTTTCGGGTCAATGGCGCTCATGGAGAATGTATCGATATCCCTTTCTGGCTTCAGGGAATCATGCTCCTTCGGCGGATTGGCGGGCGGGAGGCGCTTCCCGCGCTCGACGGAGTGCTCAGGGAAGAAAGCCTGCCGTTCAATGTCCTTACCTCCATCGCCCTGACGCTGGAGCGGATGGCGCGGCGGATCGGTCCCGACCCGGAGCTGATCCGGCTCGTCGAACGGATCGCCGGGTTCGGCCCCGAAGATGTCCTGCTCCCGCCCTCCCGGTCGCTCTGGCGCACGCTTCATGGCGAACCGCAGCGACCGCTCCCGAACAACCGGGGGCTACTCGTCCGCGACGATCACCGCTGGCAGCTCGATCTGGTCATTCACCGCACCCGGCGATACCTTAATCTGTCTGCACATGCCGCTGCGGAGCACTACCGGAGGGATGCCCGGGGTGTGATCCGGCGTGCCTTTGCGGAGGCCTGAAATCCCG
>JBEBWR010000071.1:0-13253 GCA_040392045.1 Chthoniobacter flavus
TCGGCGGTGGTTTGCAGGGAATTGACCCGGATGTAAATCTCTGCCGCCGTGTTGTTCCACTCGCAAAGCTCCTTCGCCTCTTCCGGCGAGAACTGTTCCTCCCAGCGGCGGATGAGGAACTCGGGGTGTGAATAGCGGACGCTGGCCGGAGCCGCCGCGAGCTGGGCATCCAGCTCGGCCTTTTCCCGGATGCTCCGCCGGAGAAGTGCGTTCACCAGCCCCCGGGCGCGTCCGGCGAGGTTTACCGTCTCGTTCACTGCCGCGTGATGCGGGATGCGCATCCGGAAGATCTGGTAGAACCCGAGGCGCAGGATATGGCGCGTCACCGGGTCGAGTTCGGAATCCCGCAGGCGGCTGATCAGGAAATCGAGGGCGCTCTTGTGCCGCAGAACGCCGTAGAACGTCTCGGTCAGGAATGCGCGGTCGTACGAGGAAAAGCGCTCGGCTCCCAGCGCTTCGTGCAGCACTTCATCGGCAAAGCTTCCACCGGACTCCCAGCGCTGAAGCGCGGTAATACAGGCCGAACGGGGATTGGGGCGGGCGGTAAGAGCGGGGTCAGACATGGTGCTTGTAAAAATTCGCGGCGGAGCAACATTGCACACTCCTGCCCCGCTGTCATACGCGGCGTGATCTTTTTTTCACACCGAGCCTCCCCCTTGGTCCCCGGGCTTTAACAGTTCCGGGAAAGCGGTGCGTCGTTAATCGCATCAATCAGCGCGCGCAGCCGTCCGAAATTGCTCCGCCTCGGCGAGAGCACCAGCCGGGGCAGGTGCGCCAGTTCCGGCTCGTTGGCTTCTTCCGCCAGAGGTTTGCGGGCAATGATCTGGCCTTCTGCGAGGAGATCGGCGAAATCGTGGTTCAGCTCCCGGATGGCCTGAGGGTCGAGTGCGTGGCGCAGGCGGATGGAAAGCCGCTTGCGGACCCAGCGGTAGGAGACAAAATTCCGGTAAAAGCGGACGATATGGCGCACGGCGTCGTCGACGTCCACGGCGTTGTAGAAAAGCCGGAAATCGCCGGGGCTGATCAGCCCCCGGGCGAGCAACTGCTCGCGGAGGAAGAGGATCAGCGTATTCCAGTAGCTGCCCCCGGGCTGGTCGAGCAGAACGATGGGGATAAGCCGCGCCTTGCCGGTTTGCAGCAGGGTGATCACCTCAAAGCCTTCGTCCATGGTCCCGAATCCGCCGGGAAGCAGGGCGACGGCCTGCGTCTCCTTCACAAAGCTGAGCTTGCGGGTGAAGAAGTAGTTAAACGTGATGAGCTTTTCGTCGCCGAGGATCGTTTCGTTCGCCTGCTGCTCAAAGGGGAGGACGATGTTCAGCCCGAAGGAATCGGCGCGGCCGGCTCCCTCCTGCGCGGCCCCCATGATGCCGTCGCCACCGCCGGTGATCGTCATGTATCCCTTTTCCCGCATCCGCGAGGCAAAGGCCTGCGCGGTCCGGTAGTCGGGGTTGTCCATCGCCGTGCGCGCGGACCCGAAGACGGCGACTTTCGGCCGGTCGATGTAGTGCGAAAAGACCTTGGCAGCCGTGTGCATTTCCTTCAGGGAACGGTTGAAAAGCTTGAGGTCCGCGGTGGAGAGGCGGTCCTGCCCGATCTTGAGCGCCGTCACCATCAGCTCCTGGATCAGGTCGCACGAGGCATTGCAGCCGCTCGCCTTCACGAGGTTGCGGATCATCTCGTCGATCTCCACATTGCCGAAGGAACGCGGCTTGGCCGGTAATCCGGTAATCCCGCCGCCCGTAAAGTCTGCCGTAGCTGCCATAGAATGAATCTGGGGAATAAGTGAACCCCACAGTAGAAGCGATTCCCCCAAGGTGCAAGGAGCGATCCGCCGATTCCCTTCCGGCGGCGTTTTTAGGGTTTGAATAATCGGCGAATGTGCTTTGATTCTTCTATCTATGATTATCGTCATCAAACCGAACACCCCCAGAGAAGAGATTGAGGAAATCGTTGCTGAGGTAGCCCGTCTGGGGTACGAGCCGCGCCCGATCTATGGGAGTGAGCAGACGGTAATCGCAGCCATCGGCGACGAGCGGACGCACTCCTCGCTGGAGAACCTGATCGTCCTCCCGCAGGTGGAAAAGGTCATGCGCGTACAGAAGCGCTACACGATGGTCAGCCGCGAGGCAAAAGACGGCGATACCATCATCGATATCGAAGGCGTCAAGATCGGCGGCCCGCACTTCGCCGTCATGGCAGGCCCCTGCTCCGTGGAGAGCGAGGAGCAGTTGCTCACCACCGCCCGCGCCGTCAAGGCCGCCGGGGCGACGATTCTCCGCGGGGGAGCCTACAAGCCGCGCACCTCGCCGTACGAATTTCAGGGCCTCGGACGCGAAGGCCTCCGGCTCCTCCAGCTCGCCAAGCAGGAGACAGGGCTCAAGATTGTCACCGAAGTGCTCAGCGAGCGCGACGTGGAGCACGTCGCCGCTTCCGCCGACATCCTGCAAATCGGCGCGCGCAACGCCCAGAACTTCCAGTTGCTCATCGAGGCCGCCCGTAGCGGCAAGCCGATCCTGCTCAAGCGCGGCCTGAGCCAGAAGATCGACGAATGGCTTCTCTCCGCCGAGTACATCCTCGCGCACGGGAACCCGAACGTCATGCTCTGCGAACGCGGCATCCGGACGTTCGAAACCTTCACGCGCAACACCCTCGACCTCGGCGCGGTTGCCGTGGCGAAGATGGAGTCGCATCTCCCCGTGGTCGTCGATCCGAGTCAGGGAGCCGGTCGCGCCAGTCTCGTGCACCGCCTCTGCCGGGGAGCCGTCGCCGTGGGGGCAGACGGGCTCATCATCGAAGTGCACCCGAACCCGTCCAAGGCGCTGAGCGATGGGCAACAGCAGGTCGACTTCGACGGCTTCAAGACGCTGATGGAAGATCTCCCGGCGTATCTGAAAGTTGCCGGAAAAGAGGCGTAAGCGGCTCATCACGGTTTATTCTTTCCTCGGGGGCGACATCGGCTATATGTCGCCCCTGAAGCTTTTCACCCCCTCCGCACCATGCTCCACTCCGCACTCCAGCGCCTCCGGCGTCTTCTGCAAGGGCGTCCCACCGCCGGTACCGACGACCTCAAAGCGGACTTCAACGAGCGGGGCCCGATCTACGGGCGATACGCCCGGCTTTACCTCCAGAAAGGCGAAGCCGAACTCCTCGCCGCCCTTCAAGGCGATCGCCTGACGCGGAAGGAGGAGTCGCTCCTGCTTCGTCAGCTCGCGGAAGACCTCGGGGAAACCTTTCGGCAGCGTACCCTCCCGCTCGCCACACTCGCGTGGAAACGCTCCCCGGATGCGCACTCCGCCCGAACCCTCGCCGCAGGTCTCTACGCGGCAGGTTCCTACAGCGAAGCCCTCCGCGTTCTGGAGAGCAGCGAAGCGCTGGAGCGTCTCCCCGGCTCCTGGCAATGGCTCCGGAAAGAACTGCAACTTCTGCGCGAACTGGCCGCCGGACTTCCCACCGTCCCGCCAAAAGCAGATTGCCCCGCCTACCCGCCCCGCCCTGACGCGCTTCTCTGGATCGCCCCCGGCAGCGTCGCCTTTGAGAGCGACACGCCAAGCATCCGCATTTACGAAATGGCGCAGGGGCTGCTCCCGCGCTTCCCCGAGACGCTGATCGCCCCCCGTCCCGGCTACCCGCGCCGGAAGCAGAAAGCTTTCAGCACCACTGTCGGCGCGATTGCCTACCAGCATACCCCCCTCCCTGCGGACTTTGAGACCGAAGGCGGCCCTCTGGCTTGGAGCATTCGCCACTTTGAGCAGCTTCTTCATACCCACCGCCCCGTCGCCGTGATTGCCGCAAGCGATCCCCTTTCCGCCCTGCCCGCGCTGATCGCGGCGAGACGACTGGGCATCCCTTACCTGATTGATCCCACGCCCTCGGAAATATCGAATCACACTGAACTCTCCGCGCTTACGCAGAAAATCGAAGCGCTTTGCGTGGCGCATGCCGATGCTGTCGTCGAAACCCCGCACCTCCTCTCCCTTCCACCCCACATCGCACCCCGCCTCTCGCGGGCGGCCTTTACGCTCGGCATCATCGCCGAGGGAGCCGACAGCGTTCCCAATGCGGTACTGGAAGCGATCGCGCAGCTTCACCCGCCCGTTCACCTTGAAATCGTCGGGCCGCATCCGTCGGATCTCGCGGCGCGAGCCGTCGCGTCTGGCCTCCCGTCCGAGCTCTGCACCTTCAGCGCTCTCCCTCCCACCCTCCTGCTGCGAGAGTGGATGTCGCGACTGGACGCCGTGATCCTGCTCCCGGAGTGCTCCGACTACCGTGTACTGGAAGCCACCGCGCTCGGCGTTCCCGTGATCGCCACCACCCCTCTCCTTGCGATGGAGGGCGCGCCGCCGCCGATCTGCGTCCCTCCCGGAGACGCCGCCGCTCTCGTCGGTGCCGTCACTTCGCTAGTGAACGCGCCGGACGCCCGCGAGCGATTCCGGACGGCAGGCCGCCAATGGGCCGCCGATCATCGCATCGGCCTGAATGCCATCGTGCCCCTCGCCGAACGCCTCAGCGCGCTTGCCAAGGCCACCCTGACAAAAAGCCCCGCAGCTCCCGCCCCGACCGCCGCTCCCCTCCCCGTGGAACCCGCAAGCCGGGTCATGCTCCTCACGCGTCGCTATCCCGCCCCCGGGGACTTCTACAACTTCGCCTTCGTCCATACCCGCACCCGCGCCTACGCGCGCCACGATCAGCCGGTCGATCTCTACAAGGTCAATCCCGACACGCCGCTCTCCGAGATGGAGCATGAAGGCATCCGCGTCATCTCCTGCGACGCCGACGTCGCCACGCAGATGGCCGGATCAGGAAAGTATCAGGTCGCTTTGATCCACTTCCTCACGCCTTACCTCTGGGAAGTCATCCGGCGACACCTCGACACCATGAAAGTCGTCGTCTGGATTCACTGCTTCGAGATCCAGAGCTGGTGGCGGCGCGGATATGAATGGGAAACAGAGTCGCCAGACTTTCTGGAGCGCCGGAAGATTGAGAGCGCCGAGCGGACCGCCTTCTGGCGTCGGCTTTTCCTCGACCCGCACCCAAACCTCCACTTCGTCTTCGTCTCCCAATACTTTGCCGGTGAATGCTTCGAGGACCTCGGCGTCACGCTTCCAAAGGAGCATTACTCGATCATCCACAATCTGATCAATACCGACTTCTACACCTACCAGCCCAAAACCGCCGCGCACCGCCTGAGGTTGCTCTCCATCCGGTCGTATCATAACCGCAAGTACGCCAACGACCTCACCATCGGAGCCATCCTTGAACTCTCCAAGCGCCCGTTTTTCCGCGAGCTGGAGTTTCGTCTCATGGGCGACGGCGCGCTTTTTGACACGCTCACCGCCCCGTTGCGCGAGTTCGATAACGTCACCATCAGGCGGGGCTTCGTACTGGAGTCCGAGCTGGTCAGCACCTTCGCCGAACACGGCGTCCTCCTCACCCCCACGCGCATGGACGCTCAGGGTGTTTCGCGTGACGAAGCGATGGCCTCCGGGCTGGTGGCCATCACCTCAAACGTCGCCGCGATCCCCGAGTTCGTCGATGCCGAGTGCGGCATCATCACCGAGCCGGAAGACCCTATCGCCATTGCGGACGCCGTGGAGTATCTCTATTATCATCCTGAGGAATACCTAAAGCTCTCCGCCGCCGCGGCGGCGCGGGTCCGCCGTCAGTCCGGCTTTGAGCAAACCATGATGAAAGAGCTCCGCCTCATTCAGTCAGCGCTGGATCAGTCGCCGATGCCCAATTCCTGATGAATCTCCTGAACGGTAGCGGCAATGTAGTCCGCATCCTCCTCCGTGTAGCATACCCCTAGCGGGATGGAGACAAACCGGCGGACAATCGACTCCGTGCGCGGAAAGTCCTCCGCGCGATACCCCGGCGCGGGCCACTCCGCGAACCGGGCAAAGGGGGATGAAGGTGGATGGATCGTCGCACGCTGTTTGCAGTAGCCGCGCTCGTATTGGCAATACGTTCCGGTCATCTTCGCGCAGTTCACATTCCGCTCGTGCAGACGCTCGGAAAAAGCCCGGGAGAGCGTTTCGTTCGACAGGCAAAAATAGATTTCGATCCCTGATTCCCCCTCCGGATCGGGAATTCGGCGAAATTCCAGCCCCGGCAGATCGCCAATCTGCGAACAGATACGGCGATTCAGCCTCCGGCAATGCTCACGCAGCCCGTCCAGCTTGCGAAACTGCGCCAGCGCGACGGCCGCCGTCAGTTCATTCATCCGATACTGCGCACCGCAAAAGGCGTCCATCGCCTCTTCCGTAAATTCGCGATGATGCGGACGCATAAAGCCGAGATCGTGAATCCGTACGGCCCGCTCGTACAGCCAGGCCGACTGCGTGACCACCATTCCCCCTTCCCCGCTGGTAATGCTTTTCTGAGCCTGATAGCTATAGATCCCCATGTCGCCCATGCTGCCTACCGGCCGTCCGTGATAGCTCGCGCCGATCGACTGCGCGCAATCCTCCAGCACCAGCAGTCCCGCCTCCTTCGCCTCCTTCAGCAGCGGCTCCATATCGGCTGCGACGCCCTGATAATGCAGCACCATCACTACCTTGGTCCTCGGCGTCCTGAGTCGTGTTATCTCGCCGCGCGCAAGGCAGAAAGTTTCGTCGATCTCCGCAAGCACCGGCAGCGCCCCCAATCGCACGATGGCGGTAAAGCACGATACCCAGCTCCAGACCGGGATGATCACTTCATCCCCCGGCCCGACCCCCATAGCGGCCAGCGCCACCTCCAGCGCCGCAGTTCCGCTCGTTACCGACAACGCATAGTTTACATCCATCTTCTCCCGGGTTTCGCGCTCCAGCGTGGCCGTCATGGCCCCTTGCGCCGCCGCAGGCAAATCATAAGCGTAGCGGAAAAGACGCCTGCTGCGCAGGACTTCGAGAACGAGGGCTTCTTCCTCCGCGCCGATCATTGCCGAGCCGAGGCCTAATTTCGGACGGGGACGCAGAGGGATAACAGTCGGGAGAGTCATAATATTCGACAGAAGATTAAGATAGGTGGTGAGGAATCAGGAAACCGCTCCCCGGCATTACCGGGATACCGGAGCGGTTTTGGCAAAGGCGAGACGGTGGCCCTCGGCATTTCCCGAGGCGATGGCCTCCGTGACGTTTGCCGGAAGATTGGCGTGGTGAAGCTTGAGAAGCGCCGCATGCACATGCACAAAGGCTTCGCCGCTCCCAAAGACGATCCGCTGCGGCGGAAGGAGGGTCGTTTGCCGCTCCAGTACGCTCTGGGTCCGAAGTTCGCGATCCAGCGTCACGATGGAGTCGAGAAAAGAGAGCTCAGCCATGAGCTGATCGCCTCCTTTGGCCAACGTCGTGATCTCAGAGGTATACGCGCAGAGCGCAATCATCCGTGTATCGGGGTGGCGGCGGCTCAATGCCGCAACCTCCTCGGCAGAGACGCCGCGCACCTGAAGAAAATGCGGCTGGTTGCGCTCATCATTCACCCGCATCTGGATGAGCACCGGCAGATTCTCCCGCGCGGCCTCAGTGCAGACTTCATCGACGCTTTTGTCCGTCAGCGCATAGCCATGATAATTAGGGAAAAGCTTGATGGCGACAAGTGGCGCCCGGGCGTCCGCCCAGCTTTTCCGCCAATTGGCGAGGAGCGGATTGACGGTCTTCACTGCGCGGAATCTCGGGTAAGCGCCCAGTTGCTCAAAGAGCCGATCATCCCATGTATCCGGCTCGGGATAGAGGATGGACTCCACGGCGGATAGCCAGACTTCGCCCACGCCGACGCTGGCATACTTCGCATCCAGCTTCGCTAGTGAATCGGTGGAAAGACGCTGAATGGGCCAAAAGCCGAACGCCGCGTTGACATCAATAATTTTCATAGAAGTTGCTCCCCGCTGATTTTGAAAACCTCTCGCGCATTACGAAAGAGGATCTTTTCCAGATCGTCATCTGAAATGTACGAGCCGTAGATCCGCCCAAGCTGGCCCTCCAGACTTCTGCCCATCAGGTCCGAACCAAAGAGAATGCGATGGCTTCCAAGCATCTCCACCGCATACTCCAGCGTGCCGGTGAAAGGCTGCGATCCCGAGGTGTCGATCCAGACATTCGGCAATTCGGCAATATCGAGAATTCCCCGTACGCCGCAGCCTTCCATATGCGCCATGATGATTCGCGCCTTGGGAAAGCGCCGGGCCAGCGCCGCGACATCGTGAGGTTCGGAGCGCTGCGCCTGCTTTCGCCGGGTATCTTCGGAGGATTCCCAGAGATTCAGGTACCATGAGTGATGAAGCACGGGCACGTCGTAGGCGATGGCTTTCTCCATCAGCAATTCCATCCGGGGATCGCGACAGTTAAGATCCAGCTCCAGCTTGATCCCGCGAAAGTATGGTGTCTGCAAATGGCGGTCCAACAGTTCGCTAATGACCTCCTCCGGCATGGAGGGATTCATATAGACCATCCCATAGAGACGATCCGGAGCGCATCGTACCACGGCATCGGTAAAGGCGATACTCTCGCGCATCTCCTCCTCGCTCTGCCCCGGCCTGACGCGCCCGAGGATGCCGCTGAACGCGACGCCATGGCCGTCCATCTGCCCAAGCAGCAGCCGGGCAGATTGTTCGGCGTTGATCTTCAGTTGATTAAAGGGCGACGGCTGGTGGGTATGGACGTCAATGATTCCCGTTTTTTTCATAAGACAATGCTCCGCTTCGCTTCAGGTGAACCGCTCCTTCGTTAACGGCATGGAAGCGGACTTCCTGCCCCTGGAGCGACAAGACAGCCAGCATCGCGCCGGTTTCCAATACCCCATCGGGGGTCGTCACCTTCGTGGGACCGCTCTCAGGATTGACGACTACGTAATCCCTCCCTTCGGTCGTCGTGATCTGTAGGACGATGGCCGACGAGCCGCTGATCTTCAGTTGCCTGACGTCTCTGACGATTGCCCCCGAAGCAGAGTGCCCTTCGAGGAGTGAGATGAATGCCTTGCGACCTTCCCCCCCGGAGCGGCGGACGACATACGGCAGTCGCGCCCCGCGATCTTTATTCCGGGTATCGCGCTGACCCCATCCGCTGCCGATAAAGATCTGCTCGCCTTCCATGGGAAGCTGCCAGACGGTTAGTCTTGCCTCGCCCGCAAGCTGCCATTGAAGCCGGTGAGGCCCTGCGGAGTCTGACGAAAGCCGCTTCACCTCTGTCAGATCATAGAGCGCTACCTGATCGGCCTCCTTGAACTCCGGAGGCTCCGCGGAAACCTGCGATGCGGGAGCCGAAGGGCCAAACCATTCGCGAATCCGCTCCAACCATCCGGGGCGCTGCGATACGCTTTCTTCGGCAACCGGCGCCGGAGCGATCAGACTCCACTGCTCATTCGGCCCGTGGTAGACATAATCCTGATGCCGCCCGCCTTCCACCCAGAAGACATCGACAAGGTAGTTCCTTCCGCTACCGTGATCGATCAGCGTAATGGCGCGCTCGTACATTTTGGCCTCCGGATAGGCGTTTGACGCCGCCCGCATGGCCTTCACTTCCGGACGATCCACAAAGTACCGCACGGTACCGGTGAGCCCCTTCATCAGTTGCTCCTTCTCATCCACCAGCACGGTATTGTGCGCAAAGGTCCGAGAGGTCATCCTTTTCTCCGGATGATCCCATAGATAGCCAAGATCGCTCCAAAGCTCCTCGCCGTTCTTCCAGTAGTAAAGATTGAGGCTATCCTGATGGTGATGCGCCCCCCAGTCGCTGGCGGAAAGAAGCGCGAGACTTTCCCGCCCGTCCTTTCCGGTACGCATGAAGCCGATCTTCAACACCGGAAAAAGATGGCTGGGCAGATGCAATTCCGGCACGGGCTTTTCGGCGCGCAAGGGATCGGCGCAGTAAATGGCGTGACTCCCGGATGCGCGCTCCCACCTGCCCCCAAGAATAGCGTAAAGCAATGCCTGAAACTGTTCCTTTTCCGGGTAGTTTCCGGCCATCAGCTCGGCAAATGTCGGGCTGATGCGCGAAGTGATGTAAGAGTCCGCGAACGGCGGGTACTTCAGATCGCCCTGAAGGGAGAGAAACATCCCCTCCCAGATCCTTTCATAAAGAGTATCGCGGTAAGGGTTAAAATGATCATAGCGCCTGCCGTTGGCATCGCGGTACCCCACCGGATCGCTGTACCCCCGAAGCGCCTGCGCAAACGCGGCCACTCCATTGATCGCCATCAGAGCATAGGCAGGCGACTCCGGCGTCCCTCCGTCCGCAAGGAACCACTCGTCCACCGTGCGGGTAAACCCTTCCATGCCAAAACGCACCAGTTCCGGGTCGTTAAGAACCAGCCCCACCATCCCCGCGGCAGCGCGGTTTCCCACCGATTTGTTATTGATCGCCCGGTCCGCTACGAGCAGTAGCGTTCCTTCCAGCAGGAGATCCTTGCCGATTCGGGTCCGATCCGCGTCGCTATAGATGAAACCACCGTCGCTCCGCCGGGCATCGCGGGTCAGATCATACGCCAGCGCCACTTTGCTTACGAAAATCCCTTCCATTCCTCCCGCCCCCGCGCGACCGGCGGACCAGTATCCGGCGAAAAGCTTCCGGTCAGGACGATTGGGCGGGAAAACTTTCTCATCCGCAGGAAGCGCCGCGATCTTCTTCGCCGCGACCGCAGGCTCCATATCGGCATACTCCCCGTAGCCCACATGAATCAGCCAGTAAGGGTAGGTTTCCGAAAAACGCAACAGAATCTCCCGGACGGTCTCCGCATAGGCGACGTCCCCCGTCAGAGCATAAATATGGGCAGCTTTCTCCGCATAACCGGTGATCCAACCCACCTTGTTTGCCCGAAGGGTGCCGCTCACACTTCCCCGGCCCTCCTTATAGGAAAATACGGTCATCGGCTCGCCGCCGAAAAACGTGATCGTCTGCGGCCTGCCCCACTGGGTTTGGACGACGACATCCTCCGGGTAGCGATCATTCGGGAAATCCGTCTTGCACTGCCGGCAATGGATGACGTCCGGCGTTTCCGGCTTCCAGAGCCAGTTCCCCGGCAGATAGGTTTTCCCCGAGTCACGGCATGAAGGACAGGGCAATAGCTTTCCACCCGGGGTGGTTTCCGGAATGAACTGCTGAAGAAAGGCCTCATCCATCTTTGTCTTCCACGGATCGACTTCGCGCCGAAGCGAGGCGAGATAAGCCTTCGCCCATCCATGCCGCGCGAGATTCTCGCGGGCGCGTGCGACATCCTCCTGCCTGATGATGCGTCCGCCGCTCTCCGTCGGCTCAGCAGAAACGAAGCCGCTGATGAAAACGCAGCTGATGACTATGACCGGGAAACAAAACCTCATCGGCTCACCTTTCTGATATCTTCATCGTAAGCGTGATGAATCGGGTTAATCGGCAATTGAATGGTCTCTTCCAGCGTCATGCCTTTGACGTGCCCGTCGGCAAAGAGGATGTTTGCCCTTCCTGAATGACGAAGATGTACCAGCGTGGTAGTGGTGCTATTCATATGCACGATGTACATCTGTGCCTGACTGTTGACGGACCACGTGTCCGCGAGCAACCAGTACTTTGAAGGCTCCTCAATCGTCCGCATCCTGATTCCGCGGCTCGTCACGGCATTCTCGATATGAATCGAGTGAGTGTCCCCCGGTTCCACGGTCCCGACGCCCCCATAGACGTAGCCCGTGGCAGTGGAGTGTTTAGGAAACCTCACCGGACAGCACATGATATCATCTCTCCGCTTGAAGTAGCCTGCCCTGATCAGGTAATCGCTCCACCGGACGGTGGTCGTCGCGGCGTTCCCATCATAGCGATGAAAATTGAGAAGACCGCTATTCTCCGCCGCATAGCGCTGAAAGCAGATTCCGATCTGCCGAAGGTTTGAAACACAACGCACGGACTTGGCGGCGGCAGAACTGCGCGCCGCCACCGGGATCGCCAGTATAGCGAGGACAGCGAGAATCCCAATAACCACCAACAATTCAGAAAGGGTGAAAGCCATCGTGGAAACGGGAGAGCGGGGGGAAGTTATTCGCATGGCGGGAATCGGCTAGGGAAGGCAACCTCCCGTAACCTGATAGCGGTTATGGCGCATCGTCGGACTCGACAAGAATGTCATCAATAAACACCTGATACCCCGCGGCATCGGCCCAGGCGATGGCGAACTGGACCGCGTTATTCCTGCCATCGGCTTCAGGGCGATAGGAGAACCGGCGCTCGTCAGGAAAAGGCTCTCCGTCGATCATGATCGTATAAGTCCGGTCGTCAAAGAACCGAAATGAGATCTGATGCGGTACGGTTAAATCAAATTGATGGGAAAACGTCTGCGCGTTGTCTCCATCGCGGAGCGCAATCCCGTTTTGCTTGATGGTGAAGCTGATTCCGCGTTGTTCAAGCCGGTCAGCCATCAGGAAAACATTCAGCAGGACATTTGGAAAGTCCCCGCTCTGAAGGAAGCGCACCTTGAAACTGAACGTCCCGGAAGCCACTTCATCAAAGCGCCACGTTACTCTGGGGATCAGGTCGTCCGCCTGCTGCTTCTGCAAACGAAGGCTGCGGTTACCGCTCTTACCGCAAGGGGCATCCCCTCCCCCGTCGTCCTCCACTACCAGCGATTGCTGCCGCCCTCGTGTTCCGTCCACCTTCGTCGCCACCGGAGCGCTCCCCGGCTCCTGATCTTCAAAGTCAACGAAAAGCAAACGCTCCGCGGCATGAGCATCTGCCGCGAGAATCCCTATTGCGATCATCAGGCCATAAATACGCTTCATCGGAAGTCAGATTTACAGGGTAAAAGTCAGGACGCCAATTGTTGTTTTCGGCTCCGGGCGCGGAAGCCCCAGAGCAACAGACCGCCAACCCCGAGCAATGCCATATCCCCCGGCTCGGGAATAGTGGTGACCACAATATTGTCGATGAAACCGATGCTTTCCCGACGACCCGTATCCGCCGTTGCGAATCGGAAACGATCGATCCCATCAATCCCCGCGCCGCGATAATTGAAGACTGTCTGCTCGTTCGGCCCGAGCTTCAGCAACTCTCCATCAAGGTAAAGGGAGTAGGTATTGTTGCTGAAAAAGACCAGTTCAAAGGTATACTTCGTATTTTTCTCCATCGCCCCTGCAAGCGTCGGGCTCGGAGAGACATCGCCGTAGTCGCCCTTATCATCATCCCAAGGACCGTTGCGGACTCCCGAAGCAGCAACCGAGCCGTTATTGAAGGTCACCAGCGAAGCTATATTGGAAGTACTTCCAAGGTAGGTATAGATATGAAGCATCGGAGTATTATAGGCGGTTCCCGGTGCGTCATCGT
>JBEBWR010000072.1:0-13209 GCA_040392045.1 Chthoniobacter flavus
GCCAGATTCAAGGCAAAGGGCAACGCCAACACGGTACCTGCAATGAACACCAGCCACCAGATGCGCAGTGCGGAGCTCTGCGACGGCCCGCTTGAGATGTCCGGTGTGCTCATGCCCTTACGCCTTCGCCGGGGACACGGGCTGAGGAACACTTCGCAAACCGCTCGCGCCGGATTCCTGTCCCGCGGAGCCGCCCTCATGGTACTCGGCGTCTTCGTTGACCTGCCAGACATCATAGGCGCGCGAGCCGAGGAGGATGTTCTTCGCGGTGAGCATGGCGGTCATCATGGAGTGATCCTGATTGTTGTATTTGTGCATCCCGTTGCGTCCGACGAGGTGCAGCGTGGGGAATCGCTCTTCCAGCGCCGCCCGGATGAGCTCGACATGACCGACGTACTCGGCGTCGTAGACAGGGTAGGCCTTGGGTTGACGGACGACGGTGCCGTCGATGAAGTCGGCGGATTTTGCAAGCCCCAGCGTTTCCATCTCTTTCCGGGCGAGCTCCAGCAGGGCTTCGTCCGAGGAGTCCCAGAGCGAATCGCCTTCAAAGCAGAAATACTCCAGCCCGTAGCAGGAGGTGGTAGGATCGGGTACCATCTCGGGTGACCATGATTTGAAGTTCTGGATGCGCCCGACTTTCACATGCGGCTCGTGAATGTAGATCCAGTTGTCGTCAAACGAGTCCGCATGGCGGTAGATCAGCGCGACGGTGAGAAAATCGCGGTACTTCAGGGATTCCGCCGCTTTGAGTGCTCCGTGTGGGAGCGCGGGAGTAAGGAGCCGGGCGAGTTGGCGGACGGGGGTGGAGGAAATGAGGTGATCGGCGGTAAAGGTCACCGGCGCGCCTGCGGTGTCCACCGCGGTGATCTTCCACTGGCCGCTTTTCGCGTCGTGCGCACACTGGGTGACCCGATGCCCCATCCGCACTTCGCCGCCACATTTCTTCACCTTGGCTGCACAAGCATCCCACATCATTCCCGGCCCCCGTCGGGGGTAGCGGAAGGAGTTGATCAACGTTTTGATCACCTTGCCCCGTTCGCCGTCGTTTTCCTTGGGCTTGCGGGCAAAGAGGGAGTTCCAGACGGCTTTGCCAAGCGACAGCCCCTTGATCCGCTGCGCCGCCCAATCTGCGGAGATGTCCCGACAGTCCATCCCCCATACCTTTTCGGTATAGGTCTTGAAGAAGATTCCGAAGAGCCTTGAGCCGAAGTGGTTGCTGACCCAGTCCTGAAAATTCTTCGGATCAGGAGTCGGCAATAGCATGGCTTTCAGATACGACAGCCCGCAGAGCGTGGACTCCACGATCCCCAGCTTCTGAAGCGCCTCAAAGGCTTTGAGCGGATAGGAGAAGAACTGGCCCCGGTAGTAGATGCGCGAAGAGCGGGGGCGCTCAAGCATGTCGTGAGGGAGGATCTCATCCCATAGCGCCTCAACCTCGCGGGATTTGGAGAAGAAGCGGTGACCGCCAATGTCGAAGTAATATCCGTGATACTCCACGGTCCGCGAAATGCCGCCGACATAGCGCTCATCGGCCTCCAGGACCGTCACCGCAACGCCCGCTTTGGATAACAGATAAGCGGCGGTCAACCCCGCCGGTCCCGCGCCGATGATGGCTACATGCCGACCGGCGGATGACGGCTCCGGAGCATCGGAGCGAGGGACGGAAGGGGCGGCGGCGGGATCGGGCGGTAGGGTGGCGGTGGTATTCATGCACAAGAGACGCGGCGCGCGGCCTTTGGGCGAGGTCCGGGCGTGGAAACGTTACAGGGCGGCGTTCCGGTCGCATAATTACAATTCCATCAGGAAAGCAGTTTTACTTGGGGCCCGCCGCGTGGCATCCTGTATCCCTCCGGAATGCGTATCCTCCTGATCGAAGACGAAAAGAAGACGGCCGCCTTTATTCGCAAGGGGCTGGAGGAGCATGATCTGGAGGTGGAAGTGGCCATTGACGGCCCTTCAGGGCTGGCGCTCGCCCGTGGATGCGGTGATCAGCGCTTTGACCTCATTATCCTCGACGTGATGCTTCCGGGGCTGGACGGCTGGGAGGTCCTCGGTCAGCTTCGCCAATCGCCCTCGCCGCCGCCTGTGCTGTTTCTTACGGCGCGGGACACGGTGGAGGATCGCGTAAGGGGTTTGGAAGAGGGAGCGGATGACTATCTGATCAAGCCGTTCGCCTTCTCGGAGCTGCTCGCACGCGTGCGTTCCATCCTCCGGCGGAATCGGCAGCGGAAGGATGAAAAGCTGCGGATGGCCGATCTGGAAGTGGACCCCGGGATGGCCAAGGCGATTCGGGACGGGCGGCATCTTCACCTTACGCCCAAGGAGGTGCAACTGCTGGCCCTGCTGATGCGCAATGGCGGCGAGCCGGTTTCCCGCGCCGTCATTGCCGAGGCGGTATGGGGGATGGGGTTTGAGACGAACAGCAATATGATCGAAGCCGCCGTACGCCGCCTGCGCGAGAAAGTGGACGAGCCTTTTGAGACACGCCTCATCCATAACGTCCGGGGGGTGGGCTATCGCTGCGGCTTATGATCGCGAAGCGTTGGCGGCAATGGTCGATCGCCACCCGGCTGATCGTTCTTTTCACAGCGGCCACCTGCCTGTTGATGCTGGGCACGTTTGCGCTGATTTATGGCGCTCTCGTGCGGCACAATCGCGAGGAGGATCTGGCGTTCATGCGCAGCTATATCGCGGTGATGCGCTCCGATCTGATGGAGGAGTTTCCCGGTACGGCGCAGCTTCAACGCGAAGTGGAGTCGTTCCAGACCGGCGTAGGGACCACCGCGCTGCTCGTTCGGATTATTAACGCGGAGGGCAGGACGCTTGCCGCGACGCATGGGATGGATCAATTGCTGCCGTCCGATCTTTTCGGGCGCCCCGTAGGCCTGCCCGATGAGTCCCGGCCTGCGCAACGTTATCTCGCCACCAATGGGCGTGAGTATTTCCTCATGACCGCATGGCTTGGCCCTGCGAATGAATCCGGGGAGCGTTGGCTGCTCCAGCTTGCCACGGACCGTTATGAAAAGCAGCTCTTTCTGCGGCGTTTCCGCAGGACGCTGATCCTGCTCATGATCTGCGGTATGGGGGCTATCGCGCTGGCCAGCCGCTGGATTGTTCATCGCGGGCTGCTGCCGCTTGGGGAGGTGGCTACCGCGATGAAGCGCGTCCGGCCGTCGCGGCTGGATGAGCGCATCAGCAGCCCCGGCTGGCCTTCGGAACTGACGGGCCTCGCCGCTGCTTACGACGATATGCTGGATCGTCTGGAGGATTCCTTTACGCGGCTCTCGCGCTTTTCCGCCGACCTTGCGCACGAACTCCGAACCCCCTTGGCAATTCTTCGGGGGGAAACCGAGGTGATTCTTTCCAAAAGCCGCACAGCAGAGGAGTACCGGGAAGTGCTGGAATCATCGCTCGAAGAGATTCATCGCCTTTCGCAGGTGATCGACAGTCTCCTGTTTCTTGCCCGGGCCGAGAATGCGGCCATCCCCATCGAGCGTCATGAACTCGATGCGGGCAGGGAGTTGACCGCAGTCATGGAATTCTACGATGCTGCCGCCGCAGAGGCCGAGGTCTCCATTTCCGTTGAGGGCGGCGGGCTGCTCCTTGCCGACCCGCTCCTTTTTCGTCGGGCGGTAAGCAACCTCGTCACGAACGCCCTTCAGCACACCCCGCGCGGCGGCCATATCGGACTGCTAATCGAAGCGGGGGGAGGGGAGACGCTCATCTCGGTGGTCGATAGCGGTCGGGGGATTGCCCGCGAGCATCTGCCCCGGCTCTTTGATCGCTTCTATCGCGTGGACCCTTCGCGCCATCAGATCGGCAACGGTCTGGGACTTTCCATCGTGCGGTCCATCATGCAGCTTCACGGAGGCAAAGTGAGCATTGAGAGTCGGCCCGGAGAGGGGACCCGGGTGACGCTTGCGTTTCCAGCGGGATGATTCGCGTCCGGCTGCGGATTGGCTATTTGATGATGCTCGGCGTGGTAGTGCGGTCGTAGTTGAAGTAGACCTCGGATACCTGATCGTGAATCGGGAGCGGCTCCGGTTCCCATTCCGGAATGGCGGCATCCGGGTTTTTCAGACATTCATCCAATAACTCGCCCAGAGCTTCCAGACGGGCCGCGCAGCCTGCGTAGCGTAGCTCGATCACCTCCCAGCCGAAGGGCTTTCTCCATTCTCGCCAGACTGCCCGGTGCGCCTCCCGGAGATGACGAAGTGCGGAGAGGCACCGGGGGAGGACTTTGCTCCGGAGCCGCTGGAGCTCCTCCGTATCTCCTGCTTTCCATGCGGCGCGTGCTTTCAGGTGCAGCTCCGCTTTTAGCTCCACGATACGCGCGATTTTCGCCGCGAACCGGATCGGTTCGTCGGTGTCGGAACGCTCAAGTACATCCGCCAGCTTGCCGTAATGCGCCGGAAGATCGGGAGTAATATGGGCGTTGAGGAAGCCCAGCACGGGGTCGTGCCAAAGAATCCATTTGGAGTAATTGACGGTGCACTCCCGGAGACCGCGTACGGCGGGTACTTCATCAAGCTGGGACGCCAGAAGGTAATCGCTCAGGCGGGAGCCGGGAGCGATCGCGGCGAACTGTCGCTCCAGCGTCCGGTCGTCCGGTTCGCCAGCGTAGGCCCACTCCGTGAAGTACTGAATCGCCGGAAGGACGGAGGCGGGGTGAAACTCGTCGCCGTCGTCTCCCCAGACGGTCAGCAGCGTATGGGCGAGCTTTTCTTCCCGCGCTGTTTTCATCCCGGCATGAATGCTTTCGCGCCAGCGCGGGGCATAGGCCCAGAAGCGGCCCCAGTTCCACGCGGCGGGCGCGAAGATCGGCTCCTTGCCCATGACCCGATGTCGCCGGATCCATTCCTTATAGAAGGCGGGGTCGGCATGATAGTAGTCCCAATAGACCAGATCGGCTTCCTCGGGGATTCTGGAGATCACTTCTTTGGGAATGATTGCGTCCCAATCATAATAGTCATGATTGACGGAGCCGATGCGGAAGAACATATCGCTCCAGATCACCGGGCGCAGATTCCGCTCGCGGCACATCGCTACGACTGCCTCCAGATGAGCCGTGAGGATATCAAAGGGGCGCTGCCAACCGTTCTTCGTCAGATACCTTCCGGTGCCCACACCGTGCGCCTCGTCCATGCCGATATGAATGGTACGGGAGCGGAAACAGGAGGCGAGGTGATCGAGCATTTTCCCGATCAGCTCGCGGGTAGCTTCCTCGCCGACCATCAGGACGCCGGGGTAGTCCAGGAGTTTCCCGTAAGCGGGCCACTGGAGAATCTGCCCCAGATGCCCGAGGGTCTGGATACAGGGGATCACTTCAATGCCCAGCTCATGCCCGTAATCGTCGATGCGCCGCAGCTCTTCGGCGGAGTAGGCGCCACGTCCGTAGCCAAAGAAGGGGGAGCCCGGAAGTTCATAAACATCCTCCATGTAGAGCTGTACCGAGTTGATGCCGAGAAGGGCGAATTTCCGCAAAAGCGCTTCCCATGCTTCGACGCGGAGGACGCCGTTGCGCGACAGGTCCCACATGACGCCGACGGATTCATGGGCGCGGTCCTGTGACAGCTTCTCCCCGCCTGCGAGCAGAAGCCCCAACGCGCGATAGGCGTCGCAGGGGCGGGCGTAGTGGATGCGGAAGTCTTTGCCTTCGCGGGTTAGCGACAATCCGGGAACTCCGCGCCCGGGCTCAAACGTCACCGTCGGCGCATTAGCGGCGAATCGTTCGGGAAACGCTTTCTGGAGATGGCGCAGGCCGGGGAGGATGGCGGAGCTTTGAGGAGCAACTTGGAAGGTCATGGGTAGGCTGGAAGAAGATGTGCGGCTGGTAAATGCGCATGGAAGCGAATGCTTAAAAGGTGTCGTGTCGTGGCTCCCAGGCGGGGGTATGGAAGAATTCGGCGGAGGGGGATTCGTTCCCTTCCATTTCAAATATCACAAGTTCGTTCACTCCACGATGGAGAATTGCACCGGGGACATATAGCCGTCTCTGTGGGCCGATATCCCAATAGCGGCCGAGGCAAAACCCATTGATCCACGCAGCCCCATGGCGGCCCCGGATTTCCAGAAAGGTTTCCAACGCAGTCTCCACGGTAAAGGTTCCCCGATAGAAGGCGGGATTCTCTGCGGCTCCGTGGCGCTGCCATGGGATCGGGGGGAGACGGCTGAAGTCGAGGGGGAAGATTTCCCATCCCGCGTGCGCCTGCGCCCCAAGCTGAACGCATTGCGTGATGCCTTTCCGGTCCGGCTGCTGTGCTCCATGGTTTACCCGGCCCAGATTTTCGACGAGCAGGTCGAGTTGCGCTGACTCTCCGTCAACGGTGACTTTGAGGCTCTGCGGGGTGTTCCGGTCGATGAGGCCGAGGAGCCGACCATCCTGAAAAACCAGCGCGCGATCGCGGACTTCCTTAACCGTCAACGGCATTTCCCGCATCGGACCCGGCAGAACTGTCCGGTACAGGATATAGCCAAAGCTCTGCCCGACCTCTTCCATGCTGAGAGGGTAAGGCGAATGAATCGGAGGCGGAAGCTCCGGGAGGAGATCGGATAGCACGCACTGTTCGCGGAGCCGCACCGTTCCATATGCTGCGGTTGGTGCCTGCTCCGGCAGCTCGCCGGGAGTGGCCCCATGCTTTTGCAGGACTTCGCGGAGCGCGAAAAACTTCGGCGTGGGCGCTCCCCGTTCGTCGAGGGGAGCATCGTAGTCGTAGCTGGTCGTCACGGGCGCATAGACTCCGCCGCGTTCGTTCGCGCCATTGAGGAATGCGAAGTTTGTCCCTCCGTGCATCATGTAAATGTTAAAGGAGGCGCCGAGGGAAAGCAGTTCGTCGAGGGTCGCGGCGGCATCGCCCGCGTCCCGGAGGTGGTGAGGCGTTCCCCAGTGGTCAAACCACCCCAGCCACAGCTCCGCACAGAACGCCGGACCCGAAGGCTGATGACGCTTCAACGTTTCCAGCGCCTGCGTGGAGCGCGATCCGAAGTTCACCGTTTTGAGCAGGTGAGGGAGTGTTCCTCCGCGCAAGGTGTAATCCGCAGCGTCATCGGAAGTGAAGAGCAGTACCTCCGCACCTGTTTCCCGAAGCGCGTTCTCCAGCGCGGAGAGGTACGGCTTGTCGTTTCCGAAGCTGCCATATTCGTTTTCCACCTGCATGGCGACCACGGGGCCGCCCTGTGTTGATTGCAGATCGCGAATTTCCTCTGTCACTTTTTGAAAGTAACGCACCGCTGCCGTGAGGAAGGGCGGGTAGGCGACACGCGAGCGGAACGCGCGATCTTTCAATAGCCATGCGGGAATCCCGCCGTTTTCCCATTCCGCGCAGATATAGGGCCCCGGGCGAACGATGACATCCAGCCCGAGATTTCCGGCGGTCCGGATAAATCGGCGAAGATCAAGCGGCCCTGAAAAGTCAAACTGCCCCGGGGTCGGTTCATGCAGATTCCACGGAACGTAAGTCTCCACGGTATTCAATCCGCAGGCGACGTACTTTCGCAGGCGGTCTTCCCAGTACTCCGGCAGAACGCGGAAATAGTGTAGCGCTCCGCTGAAGATACGATGGGGGCGACCATCGCGGAGGAATTGGCTTCCGCAGGTTTCAAGATGGAAGGATTTCATTTCAGGTTTCTTAGAGATTTTTGTCTACGAAATTGCCAGCAGGCAGCCGTGAGGCGGGAGTTCGATTTCGATCCGTCCGCCCTGCACGGTCACCGGCTGATCGGTCCAGAAGTTCATTAGCTTCCGGTGAGGAATATTGAGGGCTTCCAGATCCATTTGGAAAACGGCGGCGTAGTCGCTCCAGTTTACGATGAGGATGCGATGCTGATCCGCTGATACGTTTTGCACCCAGTAGGCGGGCAACTCCGATCGGAAAAGATCAATGGCTATCCCTGCGTTTCCCTTTTTCGCGGCGACGGTTTTCCGGATCAGACGCAAACCGGTTTCATTCAATCGCGGCAGATTATCCGACAGGTTCACCGCTCCGCCGGAGATGATTACCATACTCAGCCATGTCTCTGCTTCCCTTGCTGTCAGGTCTGCGAGGCTGTCCATTGCATCCAGCCCCGGTACAAGCTCGCGACTTGTTGTTTCCGGCTGCATATATGGCAGCAGCATCTTCAACTGATGCAGGTTGGGATCGTCGCTGGTCTCTTCGCCCCTGCATACTGCGAAATCAGGGTCGTTGATCCAGAAGCGTCGGTGCGCCCAAAAGCGCGAGGCGATCGCCAGCACATTCCGCTTCACATAGCGCCAGCTTGCATGAATATCCGAGGCAACCCGGACGGCATCGGCCAGTCCCGCCCCGCCGTCAAAAGTGAAGTTGCACCCGAGAATGGCGGCCTGAGGGCCAACCGCTTCGCGGATCGGGGCAATGATATGCTTCATGAGCTCTCCCGGATGCGCCGCGGGCTTGGCAAACCGGCGTGCCTTCACGGTGGTGGAAAGGAAGTCGAGCTTGAAGTACCGATAACCAAACCCGGCGTAGCGGCGAAAGATCTCCTTCCACCAAAGGGCGGTGCGCGGGTGAGTCGGGTCGAGGATGAATCCCTTTCTTTCCATGCAGGAGTAGCCGATGAACGGGACGCCCGCCGGGCCCGGTGTCAGCATCTCGGGGTGTAGCTGCGCCACGCGGGAGTGCGGTTCCGCGATGGTGGGGGCAAACCAGAGGCCGGGGGTAAATCCCATGCGCGTCAACTTTCTCGCGAGCGCCTCCATCCCTGAAGGAAAGAGCGAATTGGCTTCCCATTCGCCGTAGCAATACTGCCAGCCATCATCAATCACGATGCGCTTTACATGTTGAGACAACACAGGGTCGGAGGCGATCAGCTCCGCGTTCCTGAGAACCTCTTCCTCGGTGATGGTCCAGCGATAGTAATCCCAGCTGTTCCAGCCGCCTTCCTGTGGGACCGCAAGCAGCTCCCGGTCGGCGGCCTGATTGCTTGCCCAGGCTTCCATCTGTCCGTTTCCGTCGGGAGAGATGGAGATCGTAACGGGGTCGGCTTTCAACCGTATCTTCCGGCATGGCTCAAATACAGTGAATGCGGAAAGACCTGTGATCCGCCGATCTGCGATACCGGCGGAAAGGCCCGACAACGCCTTCTGAGCCAGAGGATGAGAAAGCTGCAGCGTGTATCCCTTTCGGGTGATGGCGATAAGGAAGCTGCTTTCCAGCGATTCCCGCTTTCCCCGTCTTAGGAGATAGCTTTCGCAGCCCCCCATCTTTCGGCCGTGGACGAGGGCGTGATCTGCCCGAAAGTCATGGAATCGCACGGGAGTCAACACCGCGCGATCGACGTTTCGCGTCAACTCGCCCTGTAGCGATACCTCAAGGCGCGCCCCTTTGGATCTCAGTCGGAGCTCCCATATTCCACGGGGAGTCTTCGCCTGGTAGACATGGGCTTGCCGTCCGGGCTTCCATTTCAAATTCTCGGCAGGACCTCCATTTATGGACACGGCTGGAGAAAAGTGGAGTGTCCGGAAGCCTTCCCCTTCAATGCGGAAGGCCTGTACGCTACGATCAAACTCAAAGATCATGATACTTGAATAAACGAATACTTTTCGTGATCGAATCCTCCAGCCGATCCAGCGTTTCCAGCGGAACGGTGAAGACTTTATGAAACCATTCCTCCAGCGCGTGTCCGTAATAACGCTGATGAAGGTGGACTGCGACTTCCGGCCGGATCTCAAGAAGCCGTTTTCTTAGATTGCACAGACGATCGCTGTGACCTTTCCATGCCTGCGCGTTCAAGCGCCCGATTCCCGCATAGCAGCCCGCCTGTTCCTCCCCCTGAGCAAGTTCCTGATGAATCCGCAGTACGCGCAGCATCAGGAGCAGCGTTTTCCATTCATACTCGTGCTCGGTCATACGATGCCTGCTCATCTTTTCGATGAGCAGGTTCTGGATCATCCAGCCCTCCCTGCACTTTCCAATTCTGAAGATAAGATCATCGACGTCGTCCACTTCGGGGAAGAACGCGATGGCGCTCTCGTTCCCGCTCGCGGCCTTTGCCAGCAGCGGCCAGACCGTGTCGGGGATCACATTCGGCACGGTGCAGGAGTTCGAGCGCTGCCAGTGCGTGATGATCAGCCCATCGAGCTGATGTTTTTTAACAGTCTCCTTCCACGCCCGGATATTTGCCTCCCGTTGGTTGTAAAGCGGCAGAATTGACCGGTCCTGCGTGATGCTTCCACCGGCTCCGCCCCATACCGTAAACCCCAGCCGCTTCCAGATCGTCGCCTGAAACAACGGCTCCATCAGCCACGACGAAGTCTGGAAATCTGCCGTGAGTTTCTTGATTTCAGGCGCCCAATCCTCGAAGTAGCGCAGATCGTCCCCTGTCGGACTGGTGTCGGAGGGTGCCTCCTTCGGATTTTCCAGCCATTGACGACTGCACCGGAATCCGGAGAAGCGGACGACGCTTTCCGGCCGGACTCCTGCGGCGTAATTCCAGGAGACCAGAATCACTCGCTCGCGCAATGAAAGCAGTCGCTCCAGATTCTCGGGCGCGATGTGATCCTCCAGCATATCGCTCCAGATCAGAGGCGTTTTCCCATAGTGTTCGCAGACGTCGCAAAGTTCTTCAAGGTACTCCAGAAACAGGCTCAGAGGCTCTTTTCCGGCATCCTTCGCCGCCTTTACAAACCCACCCGCTTCGTCCATCCCCAGATGGATAAAGCGGGAGTGAAGATGGGCTTCGAGCATCTCCTCCAGCAGCCCCTTCAGCCACTGCTTCGCTTCCGGGGAGGCGATATGGAGATCTCTCAACTCGCTGTGCGGGATCGAAAACTTCCGATTGCCGGGATGGCGAAAAGCATACTCCAAATGCCCGAGGCATTGCTGTAGCGGGATGATCTCTACTCCGGCCTCTGTCGCAAGGCCCAGAAAGCGGCTCAGGAACCCGGCCGTCCAGACCTCATCGGGGTGACCCGATATCGGGGCCGACCGGAAGGGGAATACATCTTCGTACTCGACGAGCAGGCCGTCGTAGCCAAGACGTTTGAGATTCGTAAAGTAGGCTTCGTAATAGTCGTGGCGATACTGAAGTCCTTTGAGATCGAGATGCGCGATCAGTGGAGTTTTCTTCATTCTTATTCGATTTTGACGACTTTCAATTCCTCCAGAAAGACGACGCCGGAGGCTACGACTCGCGCCATTGCCGTGCCTTCGGGGGGGACGGCCTCGGCTTCCGCGCCCTCCACGGCAGGGCGGAGAATGAAGCGGGATGCAATCGACTTTCCTTCCTTGTCGTAATAGTGCGCATTCAGATGCGCGCCTTTCCCCTTGGCGGAAAAACGATACCGCTTTCCCCCTTCCAGCGGAAAATACGGGGAGGCGCCGAGATGCCCGGTATTTAACACGGTTTCTCCGTCCGGACGTGTATAGAGACGACCATCGCGCTTGGGGCTCCAGCCGCAATAGCTTAGCTCTCCGTAGCGAAAGTCCGGGTTGGGATTGATGGTCTGTTCCGCTGTCTCTTCAACCAGCCGGAGCGCTGAGATCCGGGTGGTCCGCCCGTTCGATTGAAAGCGGATTTTCAGGCTTGTCGCCTCTGGAGGAGCATAGAAGACTTGAGTATATGGCTGGCTCTCTTTGGAGAGGAAGAATCCTCGAGGAGCCTCTTTGCCCGGCGCGGGAATTTCCCCGCCAGCGGCGTTGAGGAACGTCACCGCGTAGGTGCTGCTCAGGCGGTTCTGATGGCTCTGCAAAGTGAAGAGATGAGCGCGATCATTTTCCTCCGTCACGAAACTTCCATCCACCCGTGCGCGGATCTCCAGCAGGTATTTCTTCCCGCCATCCACCCGTAACGCGTGTGTTTCCATCAGGGACGGGATCAGGATTGAGCCATCGGAAATGACGGGGATGGGCGCCGCTGCCTCGTCGAAGAGCCGCTTTGCGTCATCTTTGGAGAGATCGACCTCAAAGGCCCGTCCCGCAAGGCAGAAAGAGAGCAACGCGATGAAGCAGATAATAGCCGTTTTCATACTTTATTGGATTTGCAGGTTCAGCCAGAAGGAGGGATGGTCATTGAAGAGTCCCGCTCCGTTATGCGAGCTTTCCTCCCGCTCTTCCCCCGTCAGGCGATAGACCCGGCCAAACCGGGCCTTGATTGCGGGGTGTGCTTCTCCGTGCCCTCCTGCAACGTTGAGCGGGATGGCGAGGATGGCTGTCCACACGTTTTCCTCCTGAGACACGACAGCCTTCCACCGCCCACCCAGCGAGGGCTGCGAAAAGAGATGCCCTCCAGCGCCCACCGCAAGGTAGTGGTCCCGGTTTCCCGCACCCCGGAGCAACACTTCGAAACGATCCCCTTGTGGAAACACCTGTCCGGCGGGGAGGGGGGGCTTGATCTGGTCCGCCAAGTGGTCATCCATTCCATCAAAGCGAATATAGAGGTTGGTGCGGTCATGCATGACCCTGGCGGTAGTGGGGTGTCGGGAAGCCTGCTCCCGCCCAAGATCCCGCCAGTCGCTCACCTGACGAAAGCCCTGAACCACCGCTGCTTTTTCCCAGTGCGGCGAAGAGGCTTCCAGCCATTCGTTCTTTGATTCTTCCACATGGGGGACGGAAATACGCCCAAGGGTCGCTGCTAATTTCTCGAAATAGGCGATATGTCGCTGAATGATCTTTTTTGCCTGCGGCCGGGTCGCCGCGCCTTCCGCGTCTGCCAGTAACTTCCTCGCCTTTTCCTCAATGCCGGGATTGATGATGAAATCCCGGAAAACATTGCTGGCCGGAGTATGGCAGTTGACGAACACGCTCTCCGGGGCGTTATGCCATGCGTCGCGGATGAGCTGATAGAATGCCGTCATCTCCTTTTCGGCCCCGTGATATACCCGCTGGATATATTCCTTGCGGAGCATCGCGGGGTCCTGCGTAGGGTCCCACATCAGCTTTGCTATCACCCACTTCTCAATGGCGTCGGCGTCCCAGTTGGAAAGCTCCTCGTTATCGACGGAAAACCCCTCGGTATGCGCCATCAGCGCATGGTAGCCAGCCAGAGCGCGGTAGTCTTCGGCGGCTGTGTCCGCAACGGCGTTGAAGCCGTCCACGTAATAGTAGCCGAAGTATCCCAGCTCGCCTGCCTTTGCCTTTCCCCACTGCTCAAAGCGGCGTTTCCAGATGTCTTTGGTGTAGGCTCCGATGACATTGCCAGCCCCGTCACCGGAGAGGATCGGGTAGCGAACATTCTGCGTGGGGTAGGCGGCGT
>JBEBWR010000073.1:0-13203 GCA_040392045.1 Chthoniobacter flavus
GCCATGCTCCCGGAGATCGAACAGCTGCTAGTCCTACAGGATCGAGATCAACGCATTCGCCGTCTACAGGGCGAGCTCAAGAAAGCGCCGGTGGAACGGAAGGATCTGGAGACCCACCTCGCCAGAGCCAACGCCGGAGCCGAGCAGGCCCGCGCGAAGCTCAAAGAGCTGGAGGTAAGGAAGAACAGCCTCGCCGGTGAAGCCGCTGCGAAGCGCGACCAGATCGCCCGCTTCAAAACGCAGCAGATGCAGACCCGGAAGAACGAGGAGTATCAGGCGCTTACCAATGAGATCGCCCATTTCGAAAAGGAAGTCCGCCGGATTGAAGACGAAGAGCTTGGCGTGATGGAGCAGATCGACGCTATGGGCCCCGTCGTCGCCACCGCCGATCGGGATGCCGCCGCCGCGCGCGAGAATGTCAAAAAGCAGATCGCCGATCTGGAGCAAAAAATCGAAATCCTCAAAGGCCAGCTCAGCGAGGTGGAGGCCCTGCGCGGAGGCGATGCCGCCAAAGTGGACGAAGACCTTCTCATGGTCTACGAGCGCCTCTTCACCATGAAAGGCGGGACCGCCGTCGTACCGCTGGAAGGCGAGACCTGCTCCGGGTGTCATATGAATCTCACCACGCAAACGGCGGTCACCGTACGCGGCGAGAAAGAGCTGACGCATTGCGAGCAGTGCGGACGCATCCTCTACCTCCCCCGGTAGAACGCCCCTCCAACCACCCTCCGCGGCTCCCCCGATTCTTCCTCCGATGCGAAGGAGGAAGACAGCGTGAACCGTGTAGCCGGGATCGAGACCGAGTACGGCTGCCTCGTATCCGACGAGAACGGGGCGACCGACTCGTGGCCTGCGAAGATCCGGAATCAGGTCTTCCGGAAGCTCAACGCCGGAGCGCTCGATCTGCACTACCGGGACTACGAGGAACCGCCGGGCAACGGGGGATTTCTCCTCAACGGCGGACGGATCTACGTCGACATGGGCCATCTGGAATACGCCTCCCCCGAGTGCTCGCGGCTCATCGACGCCGTAGCCGCCGACCTTGCCGGAGACCGGCTCGTTCAGGAAGCCGTGCGCACCCTGCGGGCGGAAAAGCAGGTCGCCTTTATCAAAAACAACGTCGATCACCAGACCGGCGCGACCTTCGGTTGCCATGAGAACTATCTGATGAAGCGCGAGGTGGAGTTCACCCCCGAGGCGCTCGGGATGCTGCTCTCTTTTCTCGCGACACGCCAGATCTTCACCGGCGCGGGCCGCGTCGGGCAGGCGAACCCGCTGACCTTCGAGCACGAGCCGCCCTCGGAGCACACCGTCGATTTTCAGCTCTCCCAGCGCTCGGATCACATCGTTAACGACATCTACCAGTGGGTACAGTTCAACCGCGCCATCATCAACGCCCGCGATGAGCCCCTCGCGGATCACCGGCGCTACCGGCGGCTTCACCTGCTCATGGGCGACTCGAACATGAGCCCCTACGCCAACGCGCTGAAGATCGGCATCACTTCCCTGATCCTCACCCTGCTGGAGGAAGGGATCGCGCTCCCCGGCGTCCGCCTCAGGAACGCTGTCACGGCGACCCGCCAGATCTCCCGGAACGGCACCGGGCGCGGAGCCGTCGAGCTGGAGAACGGGAAGACGCGGGACGCCCTCGACATCCAGTACGCCTTTCTTTCCCTTTGCCGTGAGCAGTTCTCCGGGAGCGATCCCGAGACCGATTGGCTGCTCAACGAGTGGGAATACACCCTCGATGCCCTCTGCCTGCTGGAGCAGCGCCCCGGCCTCCTCATCGGTGCGGTGGACTGGATCTCCAAGCGCTACCTGCTCAATCTTTTTCGCGAAGAGGAAGGCCTGACATGGGATCACCCGTGGCTCCAGAGCCTCGATCTGGAGTACCACAACATCGACCGCAACAAAGGGCTCTTCCATACCCTCGAACCTCCTCCCCGCGTCGCCGGATGGAACGCGGCGGCCGACCGCCCCGAAGCAGTCCATACCCCGCCCGACGACACCCGCGCCG
Source organism: Chthoniobacter flavus (assembly GCA_040392045.1). Classification (GTDB taxonomy): domain Bacteria; phylum Verrucomicrobiota; class Verrucomicrobiia; order Chthoniobacterales; family Chthoniobacteraceae; genus DATMFV01. The sequence goes on from JBEBWR010000073.1 coordinate 2,018, forward strand.
CCGGACGCGGTCAGGCCGTCGCCCGTCTCATGGGCCGGGACGGCGGCGGCTACGTGATCAACTGGGATTCGCTCACCCTCGACGGACGCAGCCCCCTTTCCATGGCCGACCCGTTTCTGACCTACTGCGACGACGTCGGGCGCTATCTTTCGTAGTTGGTACGGCTGCAAAACCGGTGCATACTGAGGGGCGATGAAAGTCCTCCTCCCGCTTTTCTGCTCACTGGCCCTGCCGGTCCTCGTTTCCGCGCAGACTCCGGAGCGCCCGGACGTCCCCCATCTTACGGCCAAAACCGCCAAATGGAGCTGGTCCGAGAACACCTTTGCGGATGAAAAAGGCGTGGAGGTAACGGAGACCGTTCGCCAGCAGGGCGTGGAGGTTGAGGTCTACTTTACCCGCGCCCCTGCTCGCGCCTACGAGGTTCAGGCCTTTTTCTTCGCCCGTCAGGAGGTCTCCGGCCAGCCCTTCATCTATGACGCCAAAGTCGTACGTACCAGCGCGCCGATTCACCGCGAGGTCCTCCGTGCCGAACCGCTGCTCGGGACCGTCAAGCGGACCGTCCGTGAAACCGTTACAGGCGTCACCGGCGACGGACGGGCCTTCATCGGTGAAGCCAGCCGGAACAGCAGCGAGAGCGGCGCGAAGGTCTACGGCTGGATCGTCCGCGTGATCTCCGCCGGGAAAGTCGTACGGATGGACTCGAATCAGACCTCGCTCAAAAAGCTTGGCGAGCGCGAGCCGCAGCTTCTCGACGACGCGCTGATTGAGCTGGAAAGCGCTGCGGCGTCAGAGAACTGAACTTACCGCATTTTCCTGTTTTCAAACCGGGCGATTCCTCTCTACACTCCGGGGTTTTCAATGAAAGTCGTCAAAGTCGCGATCGTTGGGGCTTCGGGCTACTCCGGACAGGAGTTGATCCGTATCCTGATGCACCACCCCGGGGTGGACCTTGTCTGCGTTACTTCACGTCAGAACGAAGGCCGAACACTGGGGGAGGTCTACCCGCGCTTTGCCAAGAACCGCTTCGGCGACCTCCGCTTTACCCATTCCGACGTCCCCGCCATCGCGGCCACCGGAGCCACCGTCGCCTTTCTCGCCCTGCCGCACGGACTCGCGCATGAGTACGCCCAGCCGCTGCTGGAGGCTGGCCTGAAGGTGATCGACCTCAGCGCCGATTTCCGCCTCAAGAGCGCGGCGGTGTACGAGGAGTTCTACAAAGAGGCTCATCCGGCGCCTTCGCTCCTCTCCCGGAGCGTTTACGGAATGCCCGAGCTTTACCGCGATGCCATCTGCGGGGCAGACCTCGTGGCCTCGCCCGGCTGCTACCCCACCAGCGTCATCCTGCCGCTCGTCCCGTTGCTTCGGGCGGGGCTGGTTGAGCGCGAAGGGATCGTCGTGAACAGCCTCAGCGGCGTCAGCGGCGCGGGTCGGAAAGCCGACATCGATCTGATCTACTGCGAGTGCAATGAAAGCGCCAAGGCTTACGGCATGCCGAAGCACCGGCACCTCTCCGAGATCGAGCAGGAGCTATCCGCCGCGTCCGGAGCGCCCGTGGTCATCGGCTTTACGCCGCATCTCATTCCGCTGCATCGGGGGATTCTCACGACCACCTCGGCCCCGCTGGCCAAGGGCGCATCGCTGGAAGCCGTTACCGCCGCGCTGGAAGCCGCCTACGCACAGGAGCCGTTCATCCGGCTGGCCGGGACCACCGGCAGCGCGGAGATCAAGCATGTCGCCGGGACGAACTTCGTCGATATCGCCTGGCGTTACGACGCCCGTACGGGCCGTCTTCTGCTGCTTTCGGCAGAGGACAACGTCGTCAAGGGCGCATCGGGTCAGGCGGTACAGAGCTTCAACCTGATGTGCGGATTCCCCGAAACGCAGGCTCTGCTGTAAGCATAAAAGGCCTTCCTCGCCTCGCTCCCCGGTAATGCATTTCCGCGGGAGTTCCCGGCTTCTTTCTTCTCTTTCCCATGCCCAACTCCTTTGTTGAAATCAGTGGCGGCGTCACGGCTCCCAAGTCGTTCATCGCCGGCAGCGTCTACGCCGGCGTCAAGGCCAAGAACCTTTCGCGTCCGGATATCGCCGTCGTCTGCTCCACGGCTCCCGCCGTCGCCGCCGGTACTTTTACCACGAACAAGGTGAAAGCCGCGCCCGTCAAAGTCTCGCAAGCCTATCTCCGCAGCGCCGAGACCCGCGCCATCATCGCCAACAGCGGCAACGCCAATGCCTGCACCGGCGTCCTCGGTCTTGAAGACGCCAAACGGATGATCCGCGCCACGGCGCAGGCGTTCGGGCTTAAGGAGCGTCAGGTCCTCGTCTGCTCCACGGGGCGGATCGGTGTCCCCCTGCCGGTGGAGAAGATGGCCAGCGCCATCGCGCAGCTTCCCGAGCTGGCGAACACTGAAGGCAGCCGCGCCGCAGCCGAAGCCATCATGACCAGCGACTCCTATCTCAAGGAGACTGCCGTGGAGCTGAAGATCGGCGGGAAAGCCGTCCGCATCGGCGGCATAGCCAAGGGAGCCGGGATGATCGACCCGAACATGGCCACCATGCTCGCGTTTGTCACCACCGACGCTGCCATCGACAAAAAGCTGCTTCAGAGCGCCCTCTCCGACGGGGTGAACCATTCGTTCAACCGCATCACCGTCGATGGCGACATGAGCACGAACGACACCGTGCTGATGCTGGCGAACGGGGCCTCCGGCGCTCCCGCCATCAAGGATGGCACCCCGGAGTTTGAGAAGTTCCAGACCGCGCTGCATCACGTGCTCAAGACGCTGGCGATCCTGATCGTCGAAGACGGCGAGGGGGTCTCCCGCTACGTCACCATTCAGGTACGCGGCGCAAAGAGCGCTCAGGACGCGCGGAAAGCCGCCGAAGCCGTGGCGAACTCCACGCTCGCCAAGTGCTCATGGTACGGTGGCGATCCGAACTGGGGCCGCATCATGGACGCCATTGGCTATTCGAACGCGCGGGTACGCGAAGAGATGGTGGACATCTACTACGACGGCCTCATCGCCGTGAAGAACGGGATGCCCGCTCCCACCCCGGCGGCAAAGCTCAAGGAAGTCGTCGCTGAAAAGCGCTTTACCATCACCATCGACCTGCACCTCGGCGAGGCGGATTACACGGTTTACACCACCGACCTCACCACCTCGTATGTCGAGCTGAACATGAGCGAATAGCCGCTCTGGCGTTTTTCCTGTTTTCGTCTGTTACGAATCGTTTTCCGTCGCTACCCTATTTCCCTTTTTCCACTCGCAATGCCTCAAGACCCACATCTCGCCCGTGCTGAAGCACTCATCGAAGCCCTTCCCTACATCCAGCGGTATCGCGGGGAGCTTTTTGTCATCAAGTATGGCGGTAGCGCTATGGAGGATGAAAACACGGTGGAGCGACTCCTGCGCGACATCGTCTTTCTCGAAGCCGTCGGGATCAATCCCGTCGTCATTCATGGCGGCGGCAAGGCGATTTCCAGCAAGATGCGCGAGGCCGGCCTGAAGACCCGCTTTGTCAACGGGTTACGCGTCACCTGCGCGGAGTCGATCCGCATCGTCGAGAACGTCCTCGACGGGAAGGTGAACCCCGGCATCGTCAAAACGATCAACCAGTTCGGCGGAAAAGCCGTGGGCCTCTCCGGCAAGAAGGTTTTCAAAGCGAAGAAACTCCCGAATCAGTTCGACGAAAAGCGCGAGGAAGTCGATCTCGGCTTTGTCGGTGAAGTCGTGGGGATTGATCTCACGGAGGTCCGGAAAGCCGTTGAGGAAGAGGCCGTCCCGGTCATCTCCCCGATCGCCGTGGGCGAGGATGGCGCGATCTACAATACGAACGCCGACACCGCCGCGGGAGCCATCGCCGCGGAGCTTGGCGCTTCCAAGCTGATCTATCTCAGCGACGTCCTCGGCATCATGCGCGACCCGCGTCAGGCCGATTCGCTCATCCCTACGCTCCAGATCGAGGGGATCAACCGCCTCGTCAGCGAGGGCATCATCGATGGCGGCATGATCCCGAAAGTCGAGTCGGCCATCCACGCCATCCGCAGCGGCGTCAAGAAGGTTCACATGATCGACGGACGCATCGCGCATTCGCTGCTGCTCGAAATCTTCACCAACAAAGGTATCGGCACCGAAATCATCGGATAGCCCCTTTTTCTTTTCAGTTTGTTTGAGTCCTATGGAGACGAAAGAACTCTTTGATCGCTATGTTGTCCCTTCCTATGGCCGCCTCCCGCTGACGATTGAGCGGGGGGAGGGGAATCGCGTCTGGGACGCCGACGGGAAGGAATACCTCGACTTCGGCGCAGGCATCGCCGTCTGCTCGCTCGGCCATGCGCACCCGCGCATCGCCGACACCATCGCCCGTCAGGCGCGCAAGCTCATCCATACGTCGAACCTCTACTACACCCGCCCTCAGGGCGAGTTGGCCAAGTGCCTCGTGGAGATTGCCGGGCCGGGCAAGGTCTTTTTCAGCAACTCCGGCGCGGAGGCCAATGACGGTCTCTACAAGCTCGCCCGGAAGTTCGGCAATGAAGTCCTCCCGCCCCTCCCGCGCCACACCACCGGCGAAGCCATCGAGTACGCGCCGAACCGCTACGAGATCATCACCTTTGATGGCTCCTTCCACGGCCGCACGCTCGCCGGGATCGCCGCCACGGGGCAGGACAAGGTGAAGAAGGGCTTTGATCCGCTCACCCCCGGCTTCAAGCATGTCCCGTTCAACGACGTGCCGATGCTGCTCGACGCCATTACACCCAATACCGTCGCCATCCTGCTGGAGCCGATTCAGGGCGAGATCGGGGTACGCCCCGCCACGAAGCAATTTCTCAAAGCCGTCCGCTCCATCTGCGACGACAATGGGCTGCTGCTCCTTTTTGACGAAATCCAGTGCGGCCTCGGCCGGACGGGCGACTGGTGCGGCTGGCGCTCCATCGCCGGAGACGAAGTGATCCCCGACGGCGTCAGCTGGGCCAAAGGCATTGCGGACGGCTTTCCGATGGGAGCCTTCTGGGTGCGCGACCGCGAAGTCTCCCTGAAGGAAGGGGGCCGCATCAGCCTTTCCAATCTGCTCGGCCCCGGTAGCCACGGCTCCACCTTTGGCGGTACACCACTGGCCTGCACCGTAGCCCTCGAAGTCCTCTCCACGATTGAGGAAGAGGGCCTCGTCGCCAAAGCAGGCGCGCTGGGCGAGCACGCCGTCGCCGCGCTCCGCGCCATCGGCTCGCCGCTGATCAAGGAAGTGCGGGGCGTCGGCCTGATGATTGGCATTCAGCTCGTTTCGGACTATGCTGACCGCACGGGACATTGCGCTCCCGGTCAGACCCCGGCGCTGGCCCTGCTGACACGCCTTCAGGAGCGCGGGCTGCTTGTCGTCCCGAGCGGCACGCACGCTCTTCGCTGGCTCCCGGCGCTGAACATTACCTGCGAAGAAATTGACCGGGCCGTTGCCATCCTGCGCGACGCCCTCCTGACCTGACACCAGACCTGTAATCCTACCACCCCATGAAGCATCTGCTCTCCATCGAATCGCTCTCCGCCGCCGACATCCGCGACATCATTGATCGCTCGAAACGTCTCAAGGCCGAACGCGGGCAGCATACGGAGCGGCCCCTCGCAGGGCAGTGCTGGGGGTTGATTTTCAGCAAATCATCCACGCGCACCCGCGTCAGCTTCGAAGTCGGCATCCGCGAGCTCGGGGGCGACGTCCTCTTTCTCTCGACGAACGACATTCAGCTCGGACGCGGCGAACCGGTCAAGGACACAGCCCGGGTCATGGGCCGGATGCTGCGCGGAGCAGTCATCCGCACCTACGGGCAGGACGAGGTCGAGGAGTTTGCCTGCTACAGCGGCATTCCCACGATCAACGCCCTGACCGATGCGGAGCATCCCTGTCAGATCCTCGCGGACCTGCTCACCATCGAAGAGCGGCTTGGGACGTGGGAGGACAAGATCGTCACCTTCATCGGCGACGGTGCCTGCAACGTCCCGATCTCGTGGATCTGGGCCGCCAAGCGCCTCGGCTTCCAGCTGCGCATCGCCGCGCCCAAGGCCTTCCAGCCTTCCGCCGAGCTGATGGCACAGGTGGACGCAAAGAACATCATCATCACGGAAGACTTCCGCGCCGCAGCGTATCAGTCCGACGTCCTCTACACCGACGTCTGGGTCAGCATGGGGATGGAGAAAGAGGCCGTCTTCCGCACTGCTCAGCTTGGCGGCTACCAGATTAATAGCGATCTCGTAAAGCTCGCCAATCCCGGGGCACTTGTCATGCACTGCCTCCCGGCTTATCGCGACAAGGAAATCACCGACGAAGTGATTGAAGCCCACGCCGATACCATCTTTACTCAGGCGGAGAATCGCCTTCATGCCCAGAAAGGCGCGATCACCTGGATGCTGTAATCCCCTTTTTTTCATCTATGCCTGCTCCTGCCCCCGTCTTCTTCCCGGAATTTGCGGAAATCACCGTCACTTCCACGCTGGATGGCTCTCCGGAGCCTTCATTGCTCTACCTGCCCGAGCAGCCGAAGGCGCTCGTGGTCGGGCTGCACACGTGGAGCGCCGACCGGTATAATCAGCAGAAGAGCATGCTGCCGCACTGCCGGGAGAGGGGATGGGCGCTGGTGCTCCCGGAATTTCGCGGACCGAATCTCGACGACAATCCCCGGGCCGGAGAGGCAGGCGGATCGCCGCTCGCCCGGCGCGACATCGTGGACGCCGCGCGTTATGTCCTGAAAACCTACGCGGACCGTTTCCCGGAGAACCCGCCGGTCTTCCTCGTCGGTGGCAGTGGCGGAGGACATATGTCGCTACAGGTCGGCGCGCGCGAGGATTTCCCGTGGACCGCCATTTCCAGCTGGTGCCCGATCACCGATGTCAGCCTTTGGGAAACGCAATCGGAGGGCTACCGGCCCCATATCCACGCCGTCTGCGGGGGAGCGCCGGAAGACCGCGCAGAAGAGTATTGTGAACGTTCGCCGATCCACGCCGCCGAAGGGTTGCGCCGCTACCGGGTACAGGTTCACCACGGTCGGTATGACAAAGTCGTGCCGTACGTTCAGACCGAGCTGCTGATTGAGAAGCTCAAGGGCGCCGATCAATTCTACTACTCCATCTTTGACGGCGCACATGAACTGCGTTACCCAGAGGCATTCGCCTTCTTTGACCGCGTTTTCAAAGCAGATGGGAACGCCCAGCAGCTCACCTCGTAGCCCGGCTGCTACTTCGTCCAGCTTGCTTTCAGGCATCGGTCAAACGGCTCCTCCAGAATCCGTTTGAAGCCGAAATGCGCCCCTGCGCTGGTGACATGATTGTCGTCCAGAAAGAGGATGCGATCTTCGTCATAGATGCTCAGATACCCCTCCTTGTCGAGAAAGGCCCCGGCGGGGTCAATGTAGATGACATTCGGCAGATGCATCGCTTCGATCTCCTTTCTGACGCGTTCGTTCGCCTCAAGCGCCATCTCCAGAGGATGGACATGGTCCAGTTCATCCGACAAAGCCGACGCTACCACAAATTTGTGAAAGGCCCGGTGATAAACCGGCGGCATGGCAACCCCGGGGACTTCGCCCAGAACAATCACATGCCCGGCATATTGCGAAATCATCCGGATCTGATCCGTCATGATCTTAAAAAACTCGGGCGACGTCCGCGTCTCGACGCTCCATCGCCCCGCGATGAAGACCAGCGTGGGCCGCTCTTTCTGCAGCCGCCCGATCCTCTGGCGATGCAGTTCAAGCCCATCGGGAGGCCCCCATGCGTTGGAGCGTCCATCCAAAGCAAGAATGCCGGTACTTGAAACCGAAGTGCTGACCATGGAAAGGCCGTGCTCGCTGGCATAGTCCGCGATGGCAGGACACCAGACCCGCGCGTGGGATGACCCCATGACGTAGATATCGATCTTGTCGTCCTCATTCACCCACACCCCCGCATCCCCTTTGCGCATCGCCTTCTTTGCCTCAAACTTCCGGCCCACATCCCTTGCCGCTTTGGTATTGATATTCCCGAGATCCGTGAGCAGGGGAGAGGAGGGGAGCATCAGAATGGGAAGCGCGCACGCGGCCACTGCGCCTCCCGCCAGCGGCAGAACAAGGCGCTGACGTTTCAGTCCATAGCGGAAGGGCGTCTCAACCCAGTGATAACTCGCCATCGCGAGGAGAAACGTCGTCAGCAGAATCCAGCCCGTATTCGCCTCCAGGCTGATATAGCGCGCGGACACAATCACCACCCAGTGCCAGAGGTAGAGCGAATACGAGATTTTACCGACGTAAACCACCGGCTTGAGCGAGAGCAACCGGGAAACCGGCCCGGAAGCATTCCCGAAAGCAAGGATCAGCAAGGCACCCGCGCAGGGAAAGAGGGGCAGGTGGCCGGGAAAGCGCTCGTCATTGGCGATCAGGAGGAATGAACCGCCTATCAGCGCCACTCCCGCAAGTTGCAGCCACGGAGCGAACACATTCGAAGATCGGCCCCCTCCCTTCCTCAAATGGTAAAGCGCCAGCAGGCTACCGCACAGCAATTCCCACATCCGCGCTGGCAGAAGGTAGAACGAAGCATTGCGCCACTCCGGCGTGGCATAGACGCACCATGCGAAACTGGCAAGGAACAACCCTGCCATCGCGGGAAGGGTCCACCGCCGCCCCCAGCGCATCAGCGGAAAAAGAATCAGCGGAAAGATAAGATAAAACTGCTCCTCCAGCGAGAGCGACCACGTATGGAGCAGCAGGATATTTTCCGCCGACGTCCCCCAATACCCGCTCGTCGTGTCCCAGAGATAGATATTCTGGAACGAAAAAATCGCGGCCAACGCCTGCCGGGGCAACTCTCCGCGCTCCGGCTGAACAAGGATGAACGTTCCCACCAGCATCGCCGCCGCCACCACTACAATCAAAGCAGGGTAGAGACGACGGATTCGCCGTTTCCAGAAACCGGGAAAGGAGAACGTCCCCTCCTGCATCTGCCCGCCGATGATCGCCGTGATCAGGTAGCCCGAAATGACGAAAAAGACATCCACCCCGAGGAATCCGCCCTGTAACCATGCGTGATTGAGGTGAAAAACCATCACAGCGAGAACGGCGAGCGTCCGCATGCCGTCAATCTCGGGGCGATAGGAGAGGGCCTTGTGCGTCATCGGGTTATCGATGAAAACAAATGCCGGACCCGCCTGTCAACGCTCCCTCCCGCCCCTGCCACCCGGACGCTCGAAGATCTGCCTCCGCGCCGCTTCATCCAGCTCGCGCCATTCCCCGGCGGCGAGACCGCCGAGCTCATAGCCTCCGATGCGCACGCGAAGGAGTCGTAGCGTCGGGTGACCAACCGCGGCGGTCATTTTGCGCACCTGCCGGTTCTTCCCTTCCGTCAGTTCCAGCGCCAGCCAGCAGTCGGGGACATTCTTTCGATAGCGGATCGGCGGATCGCGCGGCGGAATCTGTGGCTGGGGATCGGGAAGCCATGCCCGGGCCGGAAGCGTGCGGTGTCCTCCCGAGATGACGACGCCCTGCTCCAACTGCCGAAGCGCATCGGGGGAGGGAATCCGCTCCACTTGGGCGAGGTACTGGCGGAGATGCCCCCGGGTCGGGTGCAGCAGCCGGGTATTTAATCCCGGTTCATCGCTCAGGAGCAGCAGTCCCTCGCTATCCGCATCGAGCCTCCCGATGGGATACACGCCCGCAGGAAAACGGAATTCCGCCAATGGCCGGTTCGGGGAACCGTCAGAAGTAAACTGCGAGAGCACCCCGTAGGGCTTGTGAAAAGCAATCAGCATGAGCGGAGAAGGTCAGTGAAATCCGGGAGGCCCTGTCCGCTCACGGATACCGGGGTCAAACTGCTCTCCCGGCGAAACCACGTCAGCTGCCGCTTTGCGTACTGCCGCGTCGCCTGCGCAATCGCGGCGATGCACTCTGCCTCAGTCAGCTCCCCCGCGAGCAGCGCGCCGATCTCCCGCCAGCCGATCACCTGCGACGCCGTCGCGCCGATCCCGCCGGACTCCCGGGCCTGTCGCACCTCTTCCACGACTCCCGCGCGGAACATGGCCTCCGTGCGCTCGTTGATCCGGCGGTGCAACTCCTCGCGATCCCGCATGAGCACGATTCCGGGGATTTGCGGCGCCTGTTCCCACTCCTGCCGGAAGCTCGAAAAAGGGCGCCCCGCCAGCAGGCAGACTTCCAGTGCGCGAACCACCCGCCGGGGATTGCGCAGGTCGATAGCGGCAGCCGCCTCCGGATCGCGCTCCGTCAGCCGCGCCACGGCTTCCTCCAGCGGCAGCGCTGAAAGCTCCGCGCGCAGTTCCGCATCACCCGGCGGTGCATCCGAAAGCCCCCGCATCAGCGCACGAAGGTAGAGTCCCGTCCCCCCGGCGACAATCGGCGTCTTTCCCCGGCTCCGGATCTCCGCAATCGCCGCTAGCGCGTCCTCAAGGTAACGCGCCACGCTGTACTCCGTATCCGTCGGGATCACGCCGACAAGATAATGCCGCACCCGCGCCAGTTCCTCCGGCGACGGGCGGGCCGTGAGAATCGGCAGGGCACGGTAGATCTGAAACGCATCCGCGCCGACAATCTCGCCCCCGCAGGCTTCCGCGAGGGCAATCGCCACCGCCGTCTTGCCCGAGGCCGTCGGTCCGGCGACGAACAGGACGCCACGAAGCAGACTCTCCCGGCCCGGATTCAAAAGAGCGTTATGAGCGTTACTTTTTGCGGTTTTCCACAACGTAGTCGTGGATGGAGTTCACCGTCGCGAGCGCCTGACGGGCCACGTCGGAATTCGGCACGGTAACCCCAAAGTTTTTCTCAAGACAGACGACCAGCTCCAGTGCGTCAATCGAGTCGAGGCCCAGCCCCTCGGGGCCGAAGAGGGGAAGATCGTCGGCGATCTCCTCCTTCGGGGTTTTGAGCATCAGATTCTCTACCATCAGCGCCTTGATGGTTTCTTTCAGGTCGTCGTCGTTGGGCATTATCGGTTATTCTTTTGAAAGGTCGTTTGCTTCAAGTCAAAAAGCGTTATTGGGGGAAAGAGCCCAGCATACCGCTTTCTCCGCGGGAAAAAAGTTCCTTCGCTTTCTTTTTCATTCTCGGGTATGGAGGGGGGCAAACCAGTGAAAGAGAAAATCCAGAAAATCCGTCTCGATTGCCTCCTCGTGGAGCGCGGCCTTTTCCCCAGCCGGGAGCAGGCCCAGCGGGCCATCATGGCGGG
>JBEBWR010000074.1:0-13198 GCA_040392045.1 Chthoniobacter flavus
GCACCGGCGCGCAGCGCTCTGGGCCGTGGAAAAAGAGCTTTACGAAGACGACCTCTTCGCCACCCTGCCCGAGAGCGCCCCCACGCCGCTCGCACCGATGGAGCTGACCGAGCGGATCAGCGCCGACTTCCGGGGAACAGGCCTGACCATCGGCCCACATCCGATGGTATTACTCCGTAATCAATTCCCGGAGATTGCAAAAGCATGGTCCGCGTGCGAGCTGCCCTACGCACGGGACGGCAGCACGATCACCATCGCCGGAAACGTCATCTGCCGTCAGCGCCCCGGTACGGCCAAGGGATTTGTCTTCATCAGCCTTGAGGATGAGACCGGGGTCAGCAACGCCATTGTAACGCCCCAGCTCTTCGAGCGTCTGCGACTGCTGATCTCACAGGAGCGCTACCTCATGATCACCGGCCGCGTGCAGAACCGGGATCACGTCGTGCTCCTCAAAGCGCAGCAGATCCGCCGCTTCCCGCAGCAGACCGCCATGCAAGGCAGCGAGTCACACGACTTCCATTAAAACAGATCGAGCTGCTTCGCACGAACGCGGGCCACGATCTCCTCCCGCTGTCGCTCCAGCAGACTCTCCTGAATATCCCGGAGAAAAGGCGACGGCATACGGTCGCGCACCTCTCCCTGCCAGTGCCGACGACGGGCGTGCGTCAGGAAAAGACGATCCTTCGCCCGGGTGATCCCAACAAAAAAGAGACGGCGCTCCTCCGCCAAATCGCCGTCGTCATCACCGCCGAAACGATGCGGAAGCAGCCCATCCTCACAGCCAACGAGAAAGACCACGCGAAACTCCAGCCCCTTCGCCGCATGAAGCGTCAGCAGCGAAACCCGCTCGGCGCGCGGATCATACAGATCCACATCCACACCAAGCGCCAGTTCGCTCAGGAACGCGTCAAGATTCCGCCCATGCTTTTCCGCCAGCGGCAGCAGCGCATCCTGAATCGCCCGAAGACTCGCATCCGCCGTGTCGGCAAGCTGCGCGGCAGCTTCCGTCAGCCGCTCAGCCAGCGGACGCTCCGAGGAAAGGAGCCGCATCCCCGTGATCAGCGACTCCACCGTCGCCTGCCCGATCAGCGGACTATGGGCGCGTTTCTGAAACGGAATGCCCGAGCGGTTGAGCGCTTCGATCAGCGCGGGAGTCTGCGCATCGGTCCGGTAGAGAATCGCGAAGTCGTTAAAGGCAAACGCCCGCGTCTCCGATCCGCTGGCGCGCCCGGTATCAAAGGAAGTCAGGCTGGTGCCGCCGATCAGTTGCTCAATGGTGGCAACGATATACTCCGCCTCCGCCCGTTCGCTCGCGCACTCGCGGAGCATTACGCGCGTCGCGTCCCGGTTCTGCGCCTCCAGCACGCGGTCCCGCACCAGCGTCTCCGGCGCGACCGCCTGCAACGCCGCCTCCACAATCCCCCGCGCCGAGCGGTAGTTGCGCGTCAGCTGCACCACCTTCGCCTTCGGGTAATCGCTCCGGAACTGCTGGAAGAACCGCACATCCGTCCCGCGAAAGCTATAGATCGCCTGATCCGGATCGCCAATCGCACAAAGGCTCGCGCCTCCCTTCGCCAGCAGTTGCACAAGCCGATACTGCCGCTCATCAACATCCTGATACTCATCAATGGCAAGATGCGACCACCGGCTGCGATAGTAAGCCGCAAGATCGGCATCGCCCTCCAGCAGCGCCACCGGAAGAGCGATCAGATCGTCAAAATCGACCAGCCCCCGCTCGCGCATCGCCTGCGTGAAAGCCTCCGGCCGAAGCTCGCGACGCGAGACAAACGCCTTCGCATCTGCGGGCGCCACGCCCGGAAGCTGCTTCGCCAATGCGAGCAACTCCCGCTCTCCGGCCACGCGCAGCGGAGCGCCCAGCCCCAGCCGCTCCTCCTGCTCGCGCAGAATCGTCAAGCCAAGGGAGTGAAAGGTAGCAACCTGTACGCGCTCCCCTACCCCGCCGGGAAGAAGATGAATCAGCCGCTCGCGCATCTCCGCAGCGGCGCGACGGGTAAAAGTGATCGCAAGGCACGCCTCCGCAGCCGCGCCATGATCGCTAATGAGGTGCGCAATGCGATGCGTCAGCGTTCGCGTCTTTCCCGTGCCCGGTCCAGCAATGATCAGCAACGGCCCGCAGACCACGCTCGCGGCGCAACGCTGATCGGGATCAAGCCCGTCAAGAAGCGATCCCGTCGCAGTCAAGGGCACAGGCGCGGGCGACGCAAAAAGACTCTCCGCAATCGGAGGAAGCTCCGCAGGCGGCGCAGGCGCGGACGCGGGCGGCTTCTTCCGACCGCGTTTCGGGCCGCTATCCGGCGAGAGATCGAAGAGCACGCCCACGGAGAGCCGCTGATCCAGTTCGCCCGGCTCGAAAACGCGGATCACCCCATATTCCCCATCATAGCCGCCCTCGCGGATCACCCTCCCCTCGCGCATCCGCGAAACCGCTTCGGCCAACAGCTCAGAGCCATCGCGCCGGATCTGATCAATAGGCAGCCGGGTAAGAATATCCAGCTCCGGCCCGAGGCGAAAAAGCGTCTTCTCATAAGCCCCCTGTACCGTCTTGCTTTTCGCGCCCGTCTGATGCAGCTCTCCGAGCACTTCGGGAAGTGGGATCAGACTGTCGAATGGCGCGGAACCCTCCGGCGGCTGCGGCTCCGCGCGGTCGGCAAGCTCCTGTACGCGGTAGTGCACGCCGAGCGTAAGCGCGCCATTGCAGACCGGGCAGCGATGGCCAAGCCGCCGCGACTCCTCCGGTTCACACCGGAAATTGCAGGCGCGATGCCCATCCAGATGATACTTCCCCTCCTCGGGAAAGAACTCGACCGAGCCCAGGTAGCCCTGCCCCGTAGCCAGCGCGTCGCGGATCGCAAAGTAGCTCAGATCGCAATCAAAGCGGCTGGCCTCGCGCCCGAGATTCCCCGGAGAATGCGCATCGGAATTGGAGACAAGACGGTAGCGATCCAGCATGGAGACGCGCCAGTTCATCAGCGGATCGGAAGAAAGCCCCGTCTCCAGCGCAAAGATATGAGAGGAGAGATCGCCGTAGCACTCCTCCAGCCGGTCAAACCCCGACTTCGAGCCAAAAACGCTAAACCACGGCGTCCAGACATGCGCCGGGATGAGATAACACCCCTCCCCCCCGCTGAGACAAATCTCCAGCAGATCGCGCGAATTCAGTCCAAGAATCGGGCGGCCATCGGAGGCAAGATTGCCAATCCGCGCCAGTCGGCTCACCATGCGCTCCGCGCTCTCAAGGTCAGGCGCATAGAGAAGATGGTGCACCTTCCGCACTTTATCGCCCTGCTTGTAAATCGTGGAGATCTCCACCTGTAGCAGAAAACGGACGGGGTTGGACCCAGCAGCGCCCGGCCCGAGCTGCGCCGTGACAGCCGCCTCCAGATCGTCCCGCAGGCGGAACAGCCCCGGCTCAGCGGGAATCAGCTCCTCCCGGATCGCCGCCATCCATGCGGGATGGGTAAAATCGCCCGTTCCCACCACGCGAAGCCCCTTCTTCTTCGCCCAAAGCGCGAGGTGAAAGAAATCCAGATTCCGGCTGGTTGCCCGGGAGTACTTTGAATGAATATGCAGGTCGGCAAAGAAGGCCATGGCGAGGGATCATAGAGCATGTCAGCCGCTCCTCCCCGCGTCCATCGCATAATCCTCATTCCCGCACCTTGCGGTAGACCAGCATCAGGAATCCGAAGCAGATCAGCATCGAAACCGCGCAGCCCTGAAAGAAAACATCAAGGTTGATATGAGCGTCCCGCAGCTTCCCGCCTACGAAGATGGCCGCTCCCCCCACAAAGCAGGCCAGCAGATTGAGAATCCCATAGCCGGTCGCCCGGTAGCGCGAATCGCTCAGCAGGCAGAGGATCGGCATCATGTTCGCATCCGCCGTAGAGCGGGTCAGCCCATAAGCGACAAATCCCGCCAGACAGATCGCCAGCGTCGTCGTGCTCACCGCTCCGAAAAGCGCCAGCCCGCCGATACACATCCCCACCGCCGGTACGAGAATGCGGTAACGCTCCGAGCGTCGGCTCAGGCGATCCGCCACCACGCCCCCCAGCAGCACGCCGACAAGCGCCGCGCCCTGCACCCAGCCCGTCGCGTGCATCCCGGCCGCCCCCTGGCTAAGGTGAAACTTCTCCGCAAGATAAGTCGGCAGCCAGCCGCTGATCGCCCACCCCACAATCCCGAGCAGCCCCCAGTACGCGAGCAGAAACCAGAATCCGCTGCGGCTGAAAAGGCTCTTGAGCGCCGCGCCAAAGCTCACGCCCCCTTCGGGCGCCTTCCCTTCCACTGCTGAAGTATCGCGGTCGCAATCGCGCAGCAGAGCGATCAGCACAAACGCATAGACCACCCCGCCAACCCCGAACCACGTAAAAGCCGTGCTCCAGCTATGCTGCTCGGCGATCCAGCCGCCCAGCCCGCCGAGAGCCGAGCCGGTCATCACGCCCGTCATATGAATCCCCGTCGCGAGAGAGCGCGTCGGCCCCCGATGATAATCCGCGATCAGCGAAAGCGCGGCAGGAATATAGCAGGCCTCGCTCACGCCCATCAGCGCCCGGGCCGCCAGCAGTTGCTCAAAAGTCGTCGCATGCCCCGTAAGCCACGTCACGCCGGACCACGCGATCAGGCTCCCGATAATAACATGCGCCCGGTTAAAGCGGTCCGCGAGAAACCCCGCGACAGGGCTCAAAATACCGTACACCCAGAGAAACACAGAGGTCAGCAGGCCAAACTGCGCCTCCGTCATATGAATCGACGAAACGATCGACTCGCGCATCGTCGTGAGCATCACCCGATCCAGATAGTTCAGGCAGGCAACCACCCAGAGCAGCCCCACCGCGATCCAAGCGCCGCGGGTCAATCGGGTGGAGGAAGTCAGCGCAGGGGAAACATCAATCGCCATAAGGAATGGGGGAACGGGAAGAAGGACAAATTACGGGCGGACAGCACGGCGTCAAACACAGCAAAGCCGCGACCCTCATGCAGATGTATGCATATGAATACCAATCTCGTCAACGCAAATTCCTCCGGCGCTCCGGAATCAATAGTGGGCCCTTCGGGATGCGAAACTACACCCAATGCTGCGCATCGCTGCGACTGCGATACTTGAGGCGATAGGCGCTCGGCGGCGTTCCCTGCTGCTTGCGGAACCACGTGGTAAAGTATTCCGGCGTGGAGAACCCCAGTTGAAAAGCGATGGATTTAATACTCTCCAGACCGCCGAGAAGCAGATTGCAGGCAATCTCCAGCCGCCGCCGCTGCCAATGCGCCATGGGCGTAGCGCCGGTATGGAGCGTAAAAAGCCGGTTCAGCTGACTGACGCTCAAGCCGACCCGGCCGGCAAGCGCCGTCTCCCGGATCTCCGTATCGGGCGACTGAGCATTGAGCCACTCCAGCGCCTGCCGGACCTTGGGGTCAATCGCGTCAGGGCGATTCAGCGGGACGCCATGATCCAGCAGAGCGCGATACCATGCGATCAGCCACCGGTAAAAATGCTCCTGTACCCGCCAGTACGCGTCGAGGTCGCCGTGCATCATCCAGCTCATCCCCTGCTCCACATCGCGACGCACCGTCTGCACCAGCGCTTCAGCAGCAGCGAGCAGTCCGGGCGCGTCCGCTTCCGGAATACGAATCGTACGGCTGCGGGGAAAGAGCGACTCGCCATGAGGCCAGGCGGCGTCAAAGCGGATCGAGAGGATCTCCAGCTCATCGCTATACTGCTGAATGCCGCGCGCATATCGCGGAAAGATCCACTCTCCGGGAAGACACTCCTCGCGGGTATCATCATCATAGATCAGGGTTAGCCTTCCCCGGCGCACGTACCATGCCGCAATCGGGCTATTCACATAGGGATGCGTCGCCGTCGAGTCCGGCAGCGGGCGCTGATAGGCCCACTTCAGGCGGCAGTGCATCAGATCAAGCTCGGCGAAGGCGTGCATGGGTACAGCCGGGGAGCATTGCGGAAAAAACAAAGACTTTCGAGCAAATCCCGCAGGTCTTCCCGCTTTTCAGCGCAGCAGAATAAGGGAAGATTCGGCACATGGTTTCTCATCTATTGACTCATCAGGAACTGGAATGCGACGTGCTGGTCGTCGGAGGCGGCCCCTCGGGCGTGCCTGCGGCAGTGGCTGCAGCGCGGGCCGGATCACGCGTCATCCTCTGCCACGACCGTCCCGTCCTCGGCGGCAACGCGAGCAGCGAAGTACGGATGCACATCGTGGGCGCAAACGCCGGACGGCAAAACGACACATGGCATCAGGAAGCACGCGAAACCGGGATCATCGAAGAGATCCGGCTGGCCAACGTCGCGCAGAACCCTCAGCGCTCCGCCTCCATGCTCGATCTCATCTTCCTCAACCTCTGTCGGGAAGAAGAGAATCTCTCCCTTTACCTCAACACCGCCGTCCACGAAGTCAAAGTCGAGAACGGACGCATCGTCGAAGCCCTCGCCCGGCGTCATTCCACGGAAGAAACCTTCACGATCCGCGCCAAGGTCGTCATCGACTGCACCGGCGACGGCTCCGTCGGCGCGGCAGCCGGCGCGCGATTCATGCGGGGACGCGAGGCAAAGGAAGAGCATCACGAAGCAAAAGCCCAGGAAGTGCGCGATCAGAAGACCCTCGGCTCCACGCTCCTCTTCATGGCGCGCAAGCACGACCGCCCAATGCCCTTCAAGGCACCGGCATGGGCGCGGAAATTCCAGAAGGACGACTTCCGCTTCCGTGGTTTCCACCGCCCGGAAAACCCCTCTTATGAATACGGCTACTGGTGGCTGGAATGGGGCGGACAGCTCGATACCATTAAAGATAACGAAGCCATCCGGGATGAATTGCTGGCCATCCTCATGGGAGTCTGGGACATGGTAAAGAACGGCGGCGATCATGGCGCGGAAAACTGGGCGCTCGACTGGTTCGGCTTCCTCCCCGGCAAGCGCGAAAGCCGCCGCTTTATCGGGCAGGTCATGCTGAATGAAAACGACCTTTATGCATCGCGCGAATTCCCCGATGCGATCGCCTATGGCGGCTGGCCGATCGACACCCATCCGCCCGAGGGCGTCGACGCTCCCGATGAGCACCCGTGTACGCAAAATTACCTGCCTTATATCTATGATATTCCGCTCCGGGCCTGCCTGACCGACGACGTCTCGAACCTCCTCTTCGCCGGACGCAACATCTCCGCCACTCACATCGCCTTCGCCTCCACCCGCGTCATGGCCACTTGCGCGCTCATGGGCGAAGGCGTCGGCGTCGCGGCTGCCTATGCGGTCGCTCACGACATCGCGCCCAACCAGCTCACCGCAAGCCCCGAGGCGTTGGAGGCCATTCAGCAGCAGCTCCTCCGCGAAGATGTCTACCTCGTAGGCCGTCTGGACAAAGGTATTGGCGATCTTGCGCGATGCGCCTCCATCACCGCATCGAGCGAGCAGCCCGACGGACCGGCCCGCAACGTCATCTCCGGCCAGAACCGCAGCGTGAAAGACGCCGTCCCCGCCGAGCGCGATCATTCCGGCTCACACCGTTGGATGAGCGATCCCGCCAACGGCCTGCCCGCCTGGCTGGAACTGCGCTGGGAAACGCCGATTTCCGCACAGCAGATCGATCTCACCTTCGATAGCGCACTTCAGCGCTACATGACCCATACGCACTCCGACGAATACCAAAAGCGAATGCACGACGGCATCCAGCCCGAGCTGCCAAAACGCTTCCGCCTTGAAGTCGGGACCGCCGAAGGCTGGAAGCCGCTGGCTGAAGAGAAGGATAACTGGAAGCGTCGCTACCGTTATCGTGCCGACTCGCCACAGGAAATCCAGGCGCTGCGCATCAGCATTGACGAAACGCACGGCCTTGATCACGCGCGAATCGTACGCGTGAGCGTTTATTAGCAAAACCCAGCATCCTTCACCCGATCAAAGCGGGGAGAGCGTTCCGGCTCTCCCCGCTTTTTTTTTGATTCCAAGCTAAATGCGCTCTAATGTCATTAGGATTAACAACTCGCCTCATCAGGTATAAACCTTGCTATATTTTCATTGTTTCCCCCACCTATGAAACATTATCCATCATTAAGAAAAGACTTGCTAGCAATAGCAATCCGTCTTAATGCATCTAATACATGACAACCAAAACAACTCGCATATCTCAACTGAAAGGCATTCTGGCCCTTCAGAAGAAACGCTCCCATCTGCTGGATCGGCTTGCAGCATTGGAGCGCCAGATTGGAGAAAAACTTGAGCAGGAAGTCTCCCGGGTAGCATCCGCTCCGGCGATCGACACAGCGAAAGCAACTGCCGCCCGTGGTGCCACGCCCAAGCCGCAGCAGGTGGTCATCAAGACAAAATCCGCCGGACGCACCGAGACGCGGGGCCGCCGTGGCGCTCTGAAAGAGCAGATCATCGCAGAGCTGGAAAAAGCCGGAGAGAACGGCATCAGCGTTCGCGATCTCGCGGATCGGATCGGTACAAAGCCTGCCAATCTACACACCTGGTTCAGCACCAATAGCAAGCGCGTACGCGGATTGAAAAAAGTCGCCGCAGGACGCTTCGCCATCGGCGGCAAGGCAACGAAAGCCGCAAAACCGGCAAAAGCAACGAAAGCTGCCAAAGCTACCAAGGCAACACCGGCCAAAGCCGCCGCGCCAAAAGCCGCCAAAGCTCCAAAGGTATCCAAGGCCCCGGCAGCAAAAGCGCCCAAGGCCGCCAAGGCTGCTAAACCCGCCAAGGCCGCGGCAAAGCAGAAAAAGGCATCCGGAGAATTCGTACCCGCCAAGCGGGGCGAATTGAAGCAGAGCGTTCTGGACGAGCTCAAGAAGTCCGGCAGTGAAGGGATTACCATCAAGGACCTCGCCGAGAAAGTGGGCACCCGGTATAAGAATCTTTATATCTGGTTTGTCACCACGGGTAAGCGTATTCCCGGAATTGAGAAAGTCGGTCCTGCCAAGTACCGTCTGGTTAGCTAATTGACTGATTAAAGGGCCGCCTCCAGAGAAGGCGGCCTTTTTTTGTTATTTCATGGTCTCCACACGCAGGGTTATTCCCCTCATTATTGGTCTCGCCGTTCTCACCATTGGAGGATGGCTCGGCAGCCGCTACTGGCTTTACTCCTTCCTCCAGAGCGAACGATGCCGCTCATGGCTCAGCGAGACGCTAGCCGATCACATCGGCGGGACGGCATCCGTGGCACGGCTGCAACCTCAGTCACTCGACGCGATCTACTGCGAAGAAATTACACTCGATACCCCCCACCCCGCACTGAAACTCAAAGCCAGCCAGTTGCGCGCCAACGTCCGCTTCTCTTTCCTCTCCCGCTTTTGCGATATCGACCGCCTCAACGTCACGAGAGTCCATCTGGCAATGGGCGAATCCCCCCCGACGCAGACCCGGGCTCCGGCAAATCCGGCGACCGGAGAAAAGCCGCGCTACGCCCTTCACGAAATCACAACGGAAGACTTTAACCTCATCTGGCCCGGAGGAGAGCTCAAGCGGAGCGCCCTGCGATCCGCTCCGGACCCCCGTAAGGAAGGGGCATGGATCGCCAATGGCGCGGGAGGTAGCGTACGCCTCACCAGCAGCGAGCGGCTCGCCGCGCTGGAGTGGCGCGTTGAAGATTACAAGGCCCGCTGGCATAACGGAGATTTCCATCTCGTCAATGCCGCGCTACGCTCCGGTCGGGAAGCCTCGCTGACCCTTCAGGGAAGCATCACCCCGAGCGAGGGTAGCGAATGGACAGCCACCTACGCCGGACTGCCGGTTGAGACGATAACCGACGGCGATTGGCGAGCCCGGCTCAAGGGCAACCTCTCCGGCGTAGTCCATCTCCGGCGCTCCGGGCAGACGGAGACATGGAGCAGCGAAGGATCGGTCGAGCTGCGCGAGGGGGAAGTCACCGCGCTACCGATTCTCGACTCGCTGGCAGGCCTCACCTTTACCGAGCGTTTCCGCCAGCTCCCGCTTCATCACGCGAGCATGCGATTCTCCCGCAGCGGCGACACCAGCCATACCTTCTCGGAGATCGTGATCGAAAGCACCGGGCAGCTCCGCGTCGAAGGCGCGATGACCGTCACCGACGGAACCGTCAATGGCAAATTCCAGCTCGGTCTGGCTCCTGGCGACGTCCGGAAAATTCCCGGAGCCGCTACCGTATTTGCCACGGAGCGCGCGGGCTACCTCTGGGCGCCCGTAACGCTCTCCGGCCCCATCGCCGCCCCCGCCGAGGATCTCTCCCCACGGCTGGTCCGCGCCGCCGCAGGCGAAGTCGTCGTACAGGCCGGAACGCTGGTTCGCAAAAAAGCCAAGGAAGCGGAAACCACCACGAGAAACGTGCTGGACGCCGTCGCCCCCCTCCTCCCGCTGCCGGTCAAGCCCTCCTCACTCCTGCCGGTATTACCCGGGGAGTAATTACTCCGCATCGCCCAGCAGACGCGCCGCCGCCCAGCGGAGGTGAAAATTCTCATTCGTCAAAAGCGGCGTCAGCCGGGGCGCGAGAGCTGTGGCGGTTTCCTCCGGAAGCGAACCCGCCAGCGTGGACGCGATCAGGCGCGCGCTATTCGGAGAAGTGAAGAGATCGGCGATCAGCGCCTCCCGCAGCGTCGCGCGCTCGCTGGACTCATGGCTTGCGAGGTAGAGCGCACACTGGAGCTGATGCTTCACCGCGCCCTCCGGCTTCGGCTCCGCATCCCTCAGAGCCATGCGCAGCGATTGGGCAATCTCGGTAGTCGCAGTCTCATCGTTGCCATCATCGCCCGCCAGTTGGCCAAGTGTGAACGCCGTGCGAATCCGTATCACCTGATCCTCCTCCCGGAGCAGTTTACTCAAAGCCAGAAGTGCCTCGGCATGCCCATCCTTCCCTTCCAAAGCAATGCTCCACCAGCAGAAGGGAGCATTCGCAGCCGGAGCCGACTCCATCCATTCGCGAGCCGCCCGGGCAACCTCCGGAGAGACCGCGCGAAGCTTGCAGAGCGTTTCCAGAGCATGCAGCCGGCGCGGCTCCTCCGGCGCGAGAAAGATCGTCTCAATCTTTTTCACCCACTGCGCCAGCTCCTCATGATCGTCCGCCGCGCGGGCAAGCACCCGCCAGATCCCCACCTGCTCCGTGCCGGAATACGGCCCGGCGGCATCAAGAGCGAGAAATACGCGGCGCACCGCGTCGCGATCCTCCGGCACCCCGATCTCCAGCAGCCCCTCCGCCGCATAGATCTTCAACCAGCCGCTTTGAGACTCCAGATCCTTCAGCAACGCCGCGCGCCCCGCGGGAATGCGCTCCGAGGCAGCAGCAGCCGTCTTCTCCCCAGTCGCTTCCGCTGAAGCAGGCAGGCAGAGGCCATTAGTGATCACCGCAGAACAGATCAGGAGGAGGAACGGTCGAAAGTGCATGGAGAGACTATAGCCCCATCAGACGCGGAAAGAAATGCTCCATCTCCCGTTTTTAAGATTTCTTTAACACCTTTCGCCCCTCTTTTAATTAGCGGGCTGATTCTCCACCGGGCATCGTATCTCCATACGACAAACGCCCATGAAGAGTAGCGACTGGCTGATATTTGCAATCTTCCTCGGATGCCTCGCAGCGGTGACCAAACCGCTCGGGCTCCACCTTGTGAACGTCCTAACCCCGGACGGACGGACCGTCCTCGATCCGCTCCTCAAGCCGCTGGAACGCCTCACCTACACCGCGATGGGGGTCGATCCCCGCTCCGGTCAGGGGTGGAAAGCCTACACCGCCTCCCTGCTCCTCTTCAGCGCCATCGGATGCGCCATCAGCTTCGCCATCCTGCACTGGCAGCATCTCCTCCCGCTCAATCCGCAGCAGCTTCCCGGGCTGCGCGCCGATCTCGCGTTCAACACCGCCGTCAGCTTTGTCACAAATACGAACTGGCAAAGCTACCCGGGCGAAACCACCCTGTCGTACTTCTCCCAGATGGTCGCGCTGGTCTTTCACCAGTTCACCTCCGCCGCAACCGGCATCGCCGTCGCCGCCGCGCTGATCCGGGGCATCACCCGACACTCCACGCAATCACTGGGCAACTTCTGGGCAGACCTCGTCCGCATCGTTTACTACCTGCTGCTTCCCCTCGCCTTTGTATTCGCGCTCTTCCTGATCTCCTGCGGCGTCGTCCAGAATTTTCACTCCACGCGAGAGGCCACCCCGCTCGAATCCCCCGCGCATTCACAACTCATCACCCAAGGGCCCATCGCCTCCCAGACAGCCATCAAGCTTCTCGGTACAAACGGCGGCGGCTTTACCACCGCCAACGCCGCGCATCCCTTTGAAAACCCCACGCCACTTTCAAACTTCGTCCAGATGCTCGCCATGATCTCCATCGCCAGCGCCATGACCTGGGTACTTGGGCGAATGACCGGCAACCCGCGTCACGGATGGGCGGTATGGTGCGCCATGCTCGCCCTGTTGATCAGCGCCGCCCTGCTCTGCCACGCCGCCGAAACGCGAGGCAACCCGCTACATCAGCAGCTCGGAGTCGCGGCAAGCGATGGAAATCTTGAGGGGAAAGAGACGCGCTTCGGCCTCTTCGGCTCCACACTCTATACCACCGTCGCCACCGCCACCTCCTCCGGCGCGGTCAACTCCTCCCTCGATAGCTATACTCCGCTCGGAGGCGCGCTCCCGCTGATCCTCATGCAGCTTGGCGAAGTCGCCTTCGGTGGCGCCGGATCGGGGATCTACAGCATGCTGATCTTTGTCATCCTCACCGTCTTTCTTGCCGGGCTCATGGTCGGCAGATCGCCCGAGCTTCTCGGCAAGCGCATCGAAGCATTCGATATTAAAATGATCATGGCCGCGCTGCTCGTCGTCAGCCTCTCCACCCTCGGCTTCAGCGCATGGGCCGCCGCGTCCGGTTGGGGACGCGCCGGAGCGCTCAATGCCGGTCCTCATGGATTAACCGAAATCCTCTACGCCTACAGCTCCGCCACAGCAAACAACGGCAGCGCCTTTGCCGGTCTGAACGCCAGCTCCCCGCCCTACCTGATCACCCTCGCGCTCGCGATGCTGATCGGGCGCTTCCTGGTCATCCTCCCGGTAATGGCCCTCGCAGGCTCCCTCGCGGGCAAACCCGCGCTGGCCACGGGGCCGGGAACCTTCCCGGTGAACGGAGCCACCTTCGCCCTGCTGCTCCTCGGCGTCGTCCTCCTCGTCGGCGCGCTGAACTTTCTCCCCGCGCTGGCGCTCGGCCCCGTCGT
>JBEBWR010000075.1:0-12776 GCA_040392045.1 Chthoniobacter flavus
TCATGCAATGGATGGCCCGCGCCCGCTCCGACACACTCGAAACCCCAAAGGAGAGCGCCACCGCCAGAATCGCGACAATCCCGACCGCCAAAAGCAGCTCAAGCAGCGTGAAGCCACCTCGCGCTTTCTGTGAAAACCGTTGCTGGATGGGAGTCTTGCGCATCATTTCAGCTTAGGCCTTCCGTCGCATCACGCGAGCGCTGAACGGCAGCAGGAGCAGCCCCAAAGCGCAGAAGGCGAGGGTGGAGGGTTCCGGGATAGCCACAATCTGTACCGCATTCAAAAAGCCGCGCAGCTCATTGCTCGGTCCATCGCCAAGCCCCTGGGTGGCGAGATAAAGGTAATCTCCTTCTGTCAGGGTGATGGTAAATCTGCCGTAGGTTCCCCCTTCGTTCCAGCTCTTGGAATTCTCCAGCGAGAGAAAAGTGGTGGCGGCAGGTGTTAGCCCATCAGTCTCAAAGGTATTGGCATTCCCCATCGCAGCGGCATAGAACGCGGCGGTCGACTGCTGTTCGAGCGATTGATTGGTATTGGCCCCCATGACATAAACCTCGTAGGTTCCGGCGCTTAAACCACCAATCCTGATCGCCGCCAGATTCTGTCCTACCGGGGATGAAAAGATGCCGTCCTTGCCCACGGAAGTGCCCGCCAGAACGCTCCCCGGATCGTTGATTTTGTTGGAGCTCCCCAGCGCGCTCGAAGTTGTAGGCGGCGTGGAAAAGTTGACCAGCGAGCTGCCGATCGACGACCCCAGCGTCAGCGTGATATTGGAAGCCGTTTCCCCGTCGGAGTAGACCAGCGTGGTCGGATTGCTCGTCCCGATAGTGTTCCAGTGGGTATCGGTAAAGGTCTGGTTAATGGAATGGTAAGGACTATTGACCTGATCGGCCCCCGTCACGGTCGTGGGTCCGAAGTCGAGCATCAGCACCGAGGCCGAGGCCGCCATCGGAGAGAGCGAAAGAAGCGCGGAGAGTGCCAGCAGTCTGGCCCGGAGAGAAGAAGGAGATAGGGTGAACATAAGCTTTGAGCCAATAGACGCTCCTTCCGTGCACGAAACAACCTTTGGCGGTTTCAGATTTTCTCTCACTGATTTAAAAAAACCGCTGCCCTCCCGGCCCCCTCCGTCGGCGGAGGCGGTAGCGCCATTGATGCGGCGCATATTTGATTGCGTCCCGGGGCGGAAACGGTATGTTGGATTTCCACCCCCGGTTTTCCCCATCTTTCTCTCCCATCCATGTCCTCAGAAGTGGAACCCCTCCTGCATCACTGTGTAAAATGCTCCGCCGTCCTTGATGTCTCCGAGCAGGAACCGTTTGCGGAAGTCGAATGCCCCACCTGCCACACGCGGATGCATGTGCGGAACCGGTTTGACCACTTCGAGCTGATCGAAGCCATTGCCTCCGGCGGCATGGGTACGGTTTACCGGGCCCGCGACCTCAACCTCGACCGTGTCGTCGCCCTCAAGCTGCTGCGCAAGGAGTTCAGCGAAGACGAAGAGTATATCGAGAAGCTGGAGACCGAAGCGAAGATCACCGCCTCGGTCAATCACCCGAACGTCGTCAAAGTTTTCTCCTTCGGCTGCGATCAGGGGCTGTACTACATCGCCATGGAGCTGGTGGACAAAGGGTCGCTTGACGACCTGATGGGCCTCCAGACGCGCATCGCCGAGATTCAGGTGCTTGAGATCGGCATTCAGGTCGCCAGAGGGCTTAACGCCGCGCTTCAAGCCGGGCTGATCCACCGCGACGTCAAGCCCGGGAACATCCTTTTCGCCGACGCCCGCACCTCCAAAATCGTGGACTTCGGCCTCGCCATGCCCCTTGAGCAGGCAAGAGACGCCGAGGAAGGAGAGATCTGGGGAACGCCCTACTACGTCGCCCCCGAAAAGCTCAACCACGAGCCCGAAGACTTCCGAAGCGACATCTACAGCCTCGGCGGCACCCTCTTTCACGCCCTCGCCGGGCGTCCCCCCTTCGAGGCGGATAACGCCTCCATGGTCGCCCTGAAGCACCTGAAAAGTCAGGTCGTCAGCTTGCAGGCCTTCGCTCCCGACATCTCCAGCCCCACGGCTTACGTCATCAACCGCACCCTCGCCAAATCGCCCGACGAGCGCTACCAGTCCTACGAGGAGTTGATCGAGCACCTTGAGTATGCGCGAAACAACCTCCTCGATAATACCGGTCGCCCCCGGCAGGGGAAGACACGCGTCGTCATGGAGGGCGAGGATCAGCAGCGGCTGCTGGGCTACATCCTGATGGCCGTCATCGGCATCACCCTCATCCTCGGTATCATCTTTTTCGTCTTCCGCGACAACCTCCGTACCCGCGGTCAGAGCCTCGCCGATCTGGAGCGGACCCGCCTGCTCCAAGCCGCCTCCTCCGCCGAGGACAGCTACACCATCGCCCGGAAAATGGTCATCGACGGCGACGCCGAAGGAGCGCTCCCCGTCCTCTGGCAGCTCGGGCAGCGGGGTAACGTGACCGCCCCGCTCAAGGGATGGATCGTCACGCAGACCGGCTTGGCCGCCTACCTGTCCCATCTGCCCAATCTCGCCCGCGACTCCTTCGCCGCGCTGCGGAATGAAGCCGTAGGGCAGAGCGGGGGAGAGCACCAGAGCGTCTCGGACTTTTTCCTGAATCTCTCCATGCTGATGACCCGGGACGGAGCCGCATCCCCGGCGGCAGTCATCAAAGACTACAGCGTCGCCGATTACCGCTCGCTCGCCCTGCTCGCTCTCGCATTGAAGGAGTGGAACGACGGGCGCTTTGCCAACGCCGCCGAGCTGTTCGAAGCCTTTCAGGCCGTAGAGCCGAAGGATCAGTGGGACTGGATCGCCGGATACAAGCCGCTCACCCAGCGCTACCTCGACGATTACACCACCGCCAGCGAACTGCTCACCGAGGCCACAAAGGCGACCACCAAAGAGCAGAAGGGCGCCCTCTACTCCAAAGTGGAGATCGTCCGGATGAATCTCATGATGCGCGGCGCCCTCTCCGACCACATCGCGCGGATCGAGCGCTCGCTCGGCGGCGCCCGCCCGATCGAAGGCGGCCCCGTCACCGGACGTCCCGGAGCCAGCCTGCCGGTCATCCGCGATCAGGCGTTCCGCATGATCCGCGACTTCGACCCCGAGCAGGCGCGCAAGCAGGTGGACACCGCCAGCGCCGCAGGCGACTACATGGAAGCCTTCCACATCCTCTCCCGTCAGGTGGGGCATGTCGCTGATTTCAAGAAGCAGCTCATCGACGACCTCAACGCCGAGGGGTACACCGGCCCCATCACGCTTCGTCAGGGTAACCGGGAGCTGACCGGAAAGGTCACCAAAGCCACGGAATTCCGCGTCGAAGTCACCACCCCCGAAGGAAAGCGCTCGCTACTCTGGGCCGACCTCTCAGGGCAGGGGATTCTCCGGATCGCCCAGTCGTTCATCCGGACCCGCCCCGGCGAAGTCCCCTCGGATAACGACCTCAAGCGCCTCTGGGGCTACGGAGCCTACGCCGCCATGATCAGCGACAAGAAAGAAGCGCTCCCCCGCCTGATGCGAGCCGCCGAGTTCAAGCGCGACTACGCCCGCGATCTCTCCCTCTTTGACAGCATGCTCAAGTAGCAGAGCAGCAGGATGAAGCGAGCAGAATACCCCGAGACCATCCGCGAACTGATCGCGGAGCTTAAGCGGATGCCCGGCATCGGCGCCCGCTCCGCCGAGCGCATCGCCCTCTGGATGGTCGGCGCGCGAAACGCCCGTCCCGGAGCCATCGCCCGGGCCATCGCCGAGGTGGACGAAAACGTTCGTCCCTGTCCCGTATGCGGTTTCTTTACCACCGGCGGCGAATGCACCATCTGTAGCGATCCGCAGCGAAGCGGCGAGTTGCTCTGCGTCGTCGAGCAGGCCACCGACATCCTCCCGCTGGAGCGGACAGGAGCCTTCACCGGCCATTATCACGCGCTCGGAGGCCGCATCTCCCCCCTTGATCACATCGGCCCGGACGACCTCCGTATCGCGCAGCTCATCGAGCGCGTCCGTACCGGAAGCTTCGCCGAAGTCATCCTCGCCCTCGGTGCGGATGTCGAGGGCGAAGCCACCGCCAGTTACATCGCCGAAACCCTCGGCGGCCTTCCCACCCGCATCACCCGGATCGCGCAAGGCCTCCCCGCCGGAGGAGGCCTTGAGCATGCCGATGAATTGACGCTTAACCGCGCCCTGAGCGGTCGTGTCAAATGGGGCGCGTAAGCGTATAAGAGGGGGATTTACCCGCAGAACGTCCCCAGCCCGAACCCGCGCAGATCCGCCAGCCGGTTCTCGCGTTCCGCAGCATAAAGCTCCCAGACCACCCGCAGCCCTTCGATGCTGGAGATCGCGTCGGTAAGTGGCTGCGTCCCGTTCTCAATACAGTCGATGAAATGGATCATCTCCTCATCGGTCGCCTTCGCGTTGGGAACTTCGAGGAGCACCTCCTCGCGCTGCTGCTCCATCCTGCCCGGCTCGTGAGCGGAAGCGCGGGAGAGAAGCGTCAGCCTGCCCGTACGGATATCCGCCTCAAGCATCCCGCCCGTGCAATGCGCATGCAGGCTCGCGCCTAGCCGACTGCCCCGTGCGCCCCAGGTCGCACCGTGATAACCGACGAGGCCGTCCTCAAACTCGATCGTCACATGGCTCGTCCCCTCCATCTCCATCCACGGCGTCCCCCGCCGCGTCCCGAAGTGCGAGCCGCGCACCGGCCGCCCCAGCATCCAGAGCAGCAGATCGACATAGTGACAGCCGTGGCTGAAGAACTGCCCGCCGCCCAGCCGCTTCGCCTCGCGAATCCAATGGCCCTCCGCCGGATGCGTATACTGCTCCGTCCAGATCGACAGCTCGAAAAGATCGCCGTACGCCTTCTCATCAATCAGCCGCTTCATCTCCAGCACCAGCGGGTGAAACCGCATACAGTAAGCCACCATCAGAACCCGGTCGTTGCGGCGGGCCGCCTCCAACATCTCAAGGCACTCCGCCTCCGAGTTCGCCATCGGCTTCTCCACCAGCACGTGTTTGCCGTGATCGAGGAAATCGATGCTTACCGGATGATGCAAATCGTGCGGCAGCACCAGCAATACCGCATCCACCTCATCGAAAATCTCGCGATAATCCCGCGCCACCTTCGCCGGATGCTCCAGCAGATCTGCTACCGCCTGCGCGCGGTCGATCTCAATATCGACCACCGCCGAAATCCGGCAGCGTTCCTTCACTTCATTAAAGCGCAGGACATGGCTTTTCGCCATCCCGCCACAGCCGACAATCCCGATTCGCAACGGAGGTTTCATCATGAGCGCCGTTGTGCTCCACCAGAGCGTAAAAGTCAATGAATTAATAAAACATTAGATATTTTATCATTTTGTGGAAAGCTTCGGCATTGGCATTTCCCGCTCAATCCCCCTATGCTGCCCCCGCCATGAGCCATGACACCGCCAGCCTCTGGGACCGCGTCGCGCGGAATCCCTCTCCCGCGAGCTTCTGGAGCGGCGTGCGGCTGCGCCACGGACTCGTACCGGACAACATCGTCTTCTTCCCCCGCGTCTACACCGAGCCCCCCTCTTCCGTCAGCCTCGGGAGTTACCATCCCCGGTACGTCCTCGACGTCGTACTCGGCGGCAGCGGCATCATCCGGGTCGGCT
This sequence comes from Chthoniobacter flavus, assembly GCA_040392045.1. Classification (GTDB taxonomy): domain Bacteria; phylum Verrucomicrobiota; class Verrucomicrobiia; order Chthoniobacterales; family Chthoniobacteraceae; genus DATMFV01. The sequence goes on from JBEBWR010000075.1 coordinate 5,653, forward strand.
CAGACTGGTTCCTCCTCCGCGAAGGCGAAGCCGTCCTCATCTTCCCGCAGCAGTACCACTTCGGCGGCGCGGAAACCGGCTCGCGCCCCTTCCAGCTCGCCGTCACCACCTTCGATCTGGAGGATGATACCGCCATCCGTTCCCTGCGAAGCGCCCCCCGCCGCCTTCGCGCGCAAGACCGCGCCCGATTCGGCTCGCTCATCGATGCATGGAACACCAAAGCCGACGGCGTCGAAATCTCCGCCCGTCTCAGCGCCTGCCTCAAAGGGCTGTGCGACGCCCCCGCCGCCGAGCGCCGCGTCGTCTCGCCCCCCGCTGACAGCACCGACGCCGCGCGCGGCGAACTGATCGAAACCATCATCCGGCTTCAGAATACCGGGGCAGGGGACACCGTCGCCGAACTCGCCGCCGCCATGGGGTTGACCCAGGCCCTCCTCCGTGACCGCTTCCGGCAATACAGCGGCCACAGCCTCCCCGAGTTTCTGAGGAACCGGCGGCTGGAGCGCGCCGTCCGCCTGCTGGAAGACCCCCGCCTCTCCATCGGCGAGATCGCCGGGCGGCTCCGCTTCTCCTCCGTGCAGACCTTCTCGCGCATCTTCAAAGAGCGCTACGGCGTCTCCCCCCGGGAGTACGAAGCCGCCGTCCAGCGAAACCTCGGCGATCCCCGTTGATGGAGAAGAGAGGCGGATAGGAGAGGGGAAATCTTCGGCCCCCCCTTTACTTCCCTCACTTCTGCCGATAGTCTCCCTCCTTCCCCATGACCGATTATCGTCTTTCGACCCTGCCCAACGGCGTCCGCATCGCCTCCATCGAGATGCCCCACATGCAGAGTGTCAGCGTCGGATTCTGGGCCGGGGTAGGGGGGCGATACGAGCCGAAAGCCCGATGCGGCGTCTCCCACTTCACCGAGCACCTCCTCTTCAAAGGCACCGAGCGGCGCAACGCCCGGAAAATCACCGAAGCCGTCGAAGGCGTCGGCGGCTACCTGAACGCCTTCACCACCGAGGATCACACCTGCTACTACGCCAAAGCCGCCGCCCGACACCTCCCCATCCTCTGCGACGTGCTCAGCGACATGTACCGTCACTCGCTCTTCTCCCCTACGGAGATCAAGCGCGAGCGCGAAGTCATCGAGGAAGAGATCCATATGGTGCGCGACAGCCCCTGCCAGCACGTACAGGAACTGCTCTCCGAAGCTCTCTGGCCCGACCAGCCGCTCGGGCGTCCGCTTACCGGCTGCGAAAAAAGCATCGCCACCCTTGAGCGCAGCGACTTCCTTGCCTTCACCCAAAAGCACTACACCGGGCGGAACACCATCATCTCCGTCGCCGGCCCCGTTTCGCACGACTGCGTGCTCGAGCTGCTCCGCCCCGCGCTCAGCCCCATCGCCCCCGGCCGGAAACTCCGCTATCCCAAGGCCCGCCCCGTCGGCAGCGGCGAGCCCGCCTCCGTCCTCTACCCGCAGGAGATCGAGCAGACCCACCTCGCGCTCGGCTTCCACGCCTTCGGGCGTCACGACGAGCGCCGCTTCGCCCTCAAGCTCCTGAGCGTCATCCTCGGCGAGAACATGAGCTCCCGCCTCTTCCAGAAGCTCCGCGAGCGTCACGGCCTCTGCTACTCCATCCACAGCGGCCTCGTCGCGTTGGAGGATACCGGAGCGCTCACCATCTTCGCCGCGCTCGACCCCGACAAAATGGAGCGCGCCCTCCAGCTTACCCTCAAGGAGCTGCACCGCCTCGCCGAGCGCCCACCATCAAAAACCGAGTTGCGCAACGCGCAGGACTACACGATTGGTCAAACCCTCATGGGACTTGAAAGCACCACCAATCAGATGATGTGGATGGGCGAATCGCTCATCAGCACCGCCGACATCGCCTCCCCGGCGGAAGTCGAGCGGCGTCTGCTCGCCGTCACCTCCGAGGAAATCCGCGCCGTCGCCCAGCTCTGCCTCGCCCCCGGCCGCCTCGCCGTCGCAATGGCCGGAGAAGTTCCCAAGCGGAAAACCCTCCTCCGGTGGTTGAAACCGTAGATATCACTCCGCAAAACCTGTTTTTCCATGCAAAAGGGGAAATTGCGGGTTGCAGAAAATCCGCCAACCCTTTCTAATCCCAAGCCCCGCTCACCGGCGGATTTTTCAGAATTTCCCAGAATTTCAAGAACCAACCCAATCCATGAACGTCCAAATAGAGAATCTGCCGAACTGCATCGCCACCCTGCGCGTCGAGCTGCCCGCCGACACGGTCAAGAAGACATGGGAAGACGTCGCCAGTGAGTACACGAAGTTCGCGAAGCTGCCGGGCTTCCGTCCGGGCAAAGCCCCCCGCGCCGTCGTCGAAGGCAAATTCCGCAAAGAGATCCGGGACGAAGTCCAGAGCCGTTCCGTCGGCGACGCCCTGCGCAACGCCGTCAAGGAGCACAGCCTCCGCTACCTCGCCGTGCAGAACCTCGAAGAAGTCGAGTTCGCCGACGACAAGAGCCTTAGCTTTACCGTCACGCTTGTCACCGCCCCCAGCTTTGATCTTCCCGAGTACAAAGGCATTGCCGTAGAGCTGCCCTCCGCCGCCGTCACCGACGAAGAAGTCGACGCCGCCCTGGAGCGTCTCCGCATCCAGCAATCCGAGTTCACCGACATCACCGACCGCGCCGTCGAGGCCGCCGACTACGCCGTCATCAGCTACGCCGGAACGCTTGATGGCAAGCCGCTCGACGAAGCCGTGGAAGGCGTCGCCAAGCGTTTCGTCGGCAACGACGACTTCTGGATCAAGCTCGACGGCGACAACTTCCTCCCCGGCTTCGGAGAGAAGCTCGTTGGCGCGGCGATCGACGAAACCCGCGAGTTCGACATCGAGCTTCCCGCGGATTACAGCGTCGAAGAGCTCGCCGGCAAGACCATCCACTACAGCGCCACCCTAAAGGGCATCAAATCGCAGGTCCTCCCCGAGCTGAACGACGAGTTCGCCGGGAAGATCGTCGAAGGCAAAACCCTCGCCGAGCTGCGCGACCTCGCCCGCACCGAACTGGGCCGCCAGAAGGAATTTGAGTTCGAGCAGGAGAAACGCAATCAGATCCTCCTCACCCTCGTAAAGGATCTGGAGTGCGAGCTGCCTGAAAGTCACGTCAAGTACGAGACGAACCGTATCCTCAACGACCTCATTCAGGAAAACCTCTCCCGCGGCCTCACCGAAGACGCCATCCGCGAAGGCCGGGACGAATTGCTCGCATCCGCCGCCGAGGCCGCGCGCGAACGTCTCAAAGCGACCTTCATCCTGCTTCAGATCGGTGAGAAAGAGAACATCACCGTGCTTCGCGAAGAGTTCGAGAGCCGGATCGCCATGATGGCGACCCGCTACCGCACCACCCCCGAGAAGCTCCGCAAGGATCTGGAGAAGGCCAACGCGCTGGAGAAGATCCACGAAGAAGTTCTGACCGGCAAGGTTCTTGATTTCCTCGTTGCCAATGCTAGCGTCTCGGAGAAGGCCGCTGAAGTCCCGGCTGCGGAAGCCGCCGAGGCCGAAACGGCCAGCTAAAATCCAGCCAACCCGCTGAAAATTTAAGGGCGCCTCTCTTTCCAGAAAGGGCGGCGCCCCGAGCACCACACATTTTCCTATGATCCAGAACCCTGCCAGCAGCATTCCCGGCCCCCTGGGGGCTTCGTTGGAGTCTTCCTCCCCCATGCTCGACTTTTACAACGTCCCGCAGAACCTGCTCATCCCCACCGTTATTGAGCAGACCGGGCGCGGCGAACGCGCGTACGACATCTACTCGCGCCTGCTGAAAGACCGGATCATCTTCCTCGGCACTGCCGTCGATGATCATGTGGCCAACATCATCATCGCCCAGATGCTCTTCCTCCAGATGGAAGACGGGAAGAAGGACATTCACCTCTACATCAACTCCCCGGGCGGCTCAGTCACCGCAGGGCTGGCGATCTACGACACCATGCAGTTCGTCACCTGCGACGTGAACACCTACTGCCTCGGCATGGCCGCCAGCATGGGTGCCGTGCTGCTCGCCGCCGGTGCCACGGGCAAGCGCTACGCCCTGCCAAACTCGGACATCATGATCCATCAGGTCTCCGGCGGAGCGCAGGGTCAGGCCAGCGACGTCGAGCGCCAGGTCGAGTTCATGTTCAAGCTCAAGAAGCGCCTGAACCGTATCCTCGCCCACCACACCGGGAAATCCGAGGAGCAGGTAAAGAACGACGCCGACCGCGACTACTACATGACCGCCGAGGAAGCCAAAGCCTACGGCCTCGTCGACCACGTCGTCGAATCCCGCAAGGACGTCAAGGGCGGCCCCGTCAGCTCCAGCGACTCCAAGGAGAAAGACGCCTGATTTCCGTCTGATCCCTACTTGATCTCCTCTATTCCGCTGCTATCTATTCCGCTATCCGAATGGCCCGAGCAACCAATCTCACCATGTGTTCCTTCTGCGGCAAAAGCCATGCAGAGGTGCGTAAGCTGATCGCCGGTCCCGGCGTCTACATCTGCGACTCCTGCATCAACGTCTGCAAAGGAATCCTTGAGAAAGAGCTGAGCGAAGAAATCCAGAAAGCCATCCCCACCCTCAGGGTGCCCAAGCCCATGGACATCCGCCGGATGCTCGACCAGCATGTCATCGGTCAGGATCAGGCCAAGAAAGTGCTCTCCGTAGCGGTGCACAACCACTACAAGCGCATCCTTCAGGACCAGACCCGCAGCGAAGCAGGGGATACCGTAGAGGTCGATCCGCTCGCGGAGATCGAGATCGAGAAGAGCAACGTCCTCCTCATCGGCCCCACCGGGTCGGGGAAAACGCTCCTCGCCCGTTCCCTCGCGCGAATCCTCGATGTTCCCTTCTGCATCGCCGACGCCACCACGCTTACCGAAGCGGGCTACGTCGGCGAAGACGTGGAGAACATCATCCTACGCCTCCTTCAGGCCGCCGACTACGACGTCAAGCGCGCCGAGATCGGCATCATCTACATCGACGAGATCGACAAGATCGGGCGCAAGACCGAGAACGTCTCCATCACCCGCGACGTCTCCGGCGAAGGCGTGCAGCAGGCGCTGCTGAAAATCCTTGAAGGGACCACCTGCTCCGTCCCGCCGCAGGGCGGCCGGAAGCATCCCCATCAGGAATACATCCAGATCAACACCGACAAGATCCTCTTCATCTGCGGTGGCGCGTTCGTCGGACTCGACAAAATCGTCCAGCGCCGCCTCAGCAAGCGGGTCCTCGGCTTCGGCGCGCCCCGCACCGACAGCGAAGCCGCCGAGGAAGCCGGTCTGGAGCGCGACGCCACCTCCTTTGCCGAGCCCGAAGACCTCCTCTCCTTCGGGATGATCCCCGAGTTCATCGGGCGACTCCCCGTGCTCACCGCCTTGAGCGCGCTCACCGAGGACGAACTCGTGCAGATCCTTACCGACACGAAGAACGCCATGGTCAAGCAGTACGTCAAGCTGCTCTCCATGGAAGGCGTGAACCTCTCCGTCACCAAGGACGCCCTCCGCGCCCTCGCCGCCGAAGCCGTGCGGAAAGGGACCGGCGCTCGCGCCCTCCGCTCCATGCTTGAGCGGATCATGCTTGATGTCATGTACGAAGTCCCCAGCCGCGACGACGTGGCCGACGTCATCATCAACCGCGCCGTCGTCGAAGGGAAAAAGGCACCGCTCATCCGCAAAAAACAAGACAAAGACGCAGCGTGACCTCCGGGGAGAAGGTACCACTTTTCCCCCGGGCGCAGCGCTCTGCCGCAGTGAACATGAAAAAGTGGCTTTCCGGATCAACCCGCCGGGTCGCGCTCGGCGCGGCCCTGATCATTCCCGGCTTCCTGCCTCTCACCACCGCGTGGGGCAGCGACGACGCCCCGCCGTTGGCGCAGGCCGCGGAGCCGAATAACTTCCAGCCCCCCGGTCAGGAGAAAAAAGCGGGAGAGGACGATGGCTACGCCAACATCGCCCTGCTCACCCGCGCCATGCAGCTCATCCGGCAGGACTACGTCGACAACAAGCGGATCACCTATCGCGACCTCACCTACGCCGCGTTGAAGGGGATGTTCGAAGCGCTTGACCCCCACAGCCGCTTCATGGAGCCGCAGGACGTACGCGGCATGGAGGACGAAACCAAGAGCGAATTCAGCGGCCTCGGCATCACCATCACCATCCGGGACGGCCGGCTCACCATCATCAGCCCCATGGAGGACACCCCCAGCTCCCGGGCCGGACTCCTCCCGGGCGATCAGATCCTCCGCATCAACGGTGCTTCCACCGAGAAGATGGACGAAAACGAAGCCGTCGACCGCCTGCGCGGCGTCCCCGGGGAGAAAATCACCCTCACCATCCTCCGCCCCTCCACGAAGAAGATCAAAGACTACGTCCTTGAGCGCTCCATCATCCGGGTGGAAAGCGTGAAGGGTGGAGAACTCATCGACCCCAAGCTGAGCGGCGGCAGCCGCATCGGCTACGTCCGGCTCACGCAGTTCAGCGAGCCGACCGCCATGCGCCTCGGCGAAAAGCTCGACGCACTGGAAAAGCAGGGGATGGAAGCCCTCATCATCGATCTGCGCTTCAACCCCGGCGGCCTCCTCAACAGCGCCGTCGAAGTATGCAGCTACTTCGTCCCGCCCGGCACCATGGTCGTCTACACCGAAGGCAGCGTCGCCTCCCAGCGGAACCTCTACAAAACCTCCGCCCGCTCCAATGTCCGCCCGCGCTACCCCGTGGCGATCCTCATCAACGGCGGCAGCGCCAGCGCTTCAGAGATCGTCGCCGGAGCGCTCAAGGATCTCCAGCGGGCCGTCGTCGTCGGAGAGACCAGCTTCGGAAAAGGAAGCGTCCAGAGCGTCATCGGGTTTGAGGACGGCTCCGGAGCCCGTCTGACCACCGCGAAGTACTACACCCCCAGCAAGCAGGTCATCCACGAAAAAGGCGTCACCCCACAGGTCCGCGTCACCATGACCCCCGAGGAAGAGCGCCTGCTCTCCATCTCCTTCAGCCGGAACCGCTACCTCTCCGAAGAAGAGCAGCGTGAGCTTGATCATCTCAACGACCACCAGCTCGCCCGGGCCGTCGACGCCCTGAAAGGCGCCCTCGTCTACAAGCAGGGGCAGATCGCCGCCGCCCCCGAAGAAAAGCCGAAGAGCA
>JBEBWR010000076.1:0-12724 GCA_040392045.1 Chthoniobacter flavus
CGATGGCAAAGAAGAAGAGCGACGGGAGCGATAGGGCGTTGAAATGCACGGCGGCAAAGAGCGCAGAGGTAAAGATAATCCCGACGAGCGGACCCGCGTAGCGCTTGATGACGCCGTAGATGTAGCCGCGAAAGACGAACTCTTCCGAGATCGGAGCGATGATGGCGGCGCTGAAAACGGTCAACCCGATGGCCAGCCATTGGTGATCACGTACGGCGGCGAAAAAGTAATCGACGATGGCCTGCTTCTCCGCGCCTTCCTGAAGGGCGATAATGGTGAAGATGGTGATCAGCTTCATCAGCGGCCACACGGCGAGGTAAGCGATCAGGCCCGTTTTGAAAATCTGCCGCCACGGCAGCCGCCGCAAGCCAAACATCTCGATCACCGACTTCCCCCGGGTCTGCATCGACCACGCGATCCCGCCCACGAGCAGCCCATGGATGGCGATGGTGCGGTAAAGCGCATCGTTGGACACACCGGAGACTCCGCCGGATTTCGCCGCCCCTGTGGGCAAAGCGTCCGGCGCTCCGAGAAAGATCTGGATCACCATGAGCGTAAACCACAAGACGAGCACTCCGGCGATCAGCAGGTCGGCCCTGCCGAAGCGGCTGGCATCGACGCGCTGCTCTCCGGCGATGACCCACCGGGCGCGGCGGAGATAGTAAAGCCCTCCGCAGGCGGCCAGCGGTAGGAAGATCGCCACCGCGAGGAGCAGGCTTTGGGTGCTGGGAATGTCGGTCATGAGGCGTTACGGAACGCAGATCGACGGCAGCAGGTAGGCCCGCCCCGGCTCAAGGCTCATGGTGGGAACCAGCGGCAGCTTCACCTCCACGCTGGCGCGGGATTCGCTGCCAAAGAAGCGGAAGAGCCGGCTAAGAGTCATGCGGTCCTGATATTCAATCACCGGCGCTTCGGCGGCATTCCCCAGCTCGCGCGCTTTGGCATAAGCGGCGTCGATCCCGCCGATCTGGTCGATGAGCTTTGCTTCCAGTGCATCTTTGCCGGTAAGGATGCGTCCGTCGGCGACGCCGCTGCGCAGATCGGCTACCGGGAGCTTCCGCTCGCGGGCGACGATGCCGACAAAGATGTCGTAGGTCTGCATGATGAGCCGCTGAACATAGGCGTTCTCCTCCTCGGTCATCGGGCGGGTACCGCTGAGCATATCCTTGAAAGCGCCGCTCTTGAAGGTGCGCGGGGCGACACCGACTTTGTCGAGCAGGTTGCGGTACTCAAACGTCTGGATGATGACGCCGATGGAGCCGGTAAAGGTGGTCTCATGCGCCAGAATCCAGCTTCCGCCCATGGCGGCGTAGTAACCGCCGGAAGCGGCCATGGAGCCCATGGAGACGACGACGGGCTTCTTCTCCCGCGCTTCGGCGATGGCTTTGTAAAGGATGTCGGAGGCGGTGACTTCTCCGCCGGGAGAGTCGATGGCGAGGACGATGGCGGCGATGTTGTCATCTCCCACGGCCTGACGGAGCTGGATGAGCAGATCATCGACCATGCTGGCGCTGATGCGACCGCTGATCCCCGAGCTGATCGGGCCGGTGAGCGCGAGGTGCACGATTTTCTTCTCCCCTTTCCCGGTGCGGAGGACGCGCTCCTTGAGTGGTTCGATCGGGTCGGCCGCTCCTTTGACCGGAGCAGCGGCCGCAGCGACGGAGTCTTTCATCTTTCCGGCGACCATTCCGAGATTGAGCAGCAGACTGAAGGCGAGTAGCGCGCCCAGAACGATGCAGACGCAACCGGCGGTTTTGTTGTTCATAAGAGAGGTGGGGCAGTGTTACGGAGAATGCGGGGGGTGACAATGCGAAATCATCGGAGTTCCTTGAACGCGGCTCCGAAGAAGTCGGTCAGATCGGTGGCCGCCAGGGATTCCTGACTTTGCCAGCCGTGGGTCAGCGCCAGCTCGGCGGAGCGCCCCGCGAGCCACGCGCCGAGCCGCGCGGCGTCAAACGGCTCCATGCCCTGCGCCAGCAGCGCGGCGAGAAGGCCGGTGAGCACGTCGCCCATGCCGCCGGAGGCCATGCCGGGGGTGCCGCTGGTGTTGTAGCAAAGGCGGAGATTCCGCCCCGGCGGCTCTTCGGCGATGAGGGTGCGCGCGCCTTTGAGCAGGAGCGTGACCGGTTCGCGGCTGCCCCGGAATTGCTTGAGAAACTCGTGCGCGGCTTCCCGTCGGGAGAGCGAGAGCGATCTGGGATGAAGCCGCCGCATTTCTCCGGGGTGCGGCGTGAGCAGGCGCGGACCGGCGCAGCGCATGAGCGTCTCCAGTCGCCCCGGGGTGGAGGCGAGGAGATTGAGCGCGTCGGCGTCGACCACGGCGGGGGCGGAGCAGTTCTCCAGCACGGCGAGGATCTCGTCGGGATCACCCTCCATTCCCAGCCCCGGACCGATGACCAGTGCGTCGAGCGGGTAGTCGAGAATGGCGCGGTAGCTGGCGACCGGTCGGGTCATCACCTCGGGACGGACCATCGGGGCGATGATCGGGTAAAAGTCGTCTTTGACAAAGAGCGTGACCAACCCCGCTCCTCCGCGCACGACGGCTTCGGAGGCCATGACGGCGGCTCCCGCCAGCCCGCGCGAACCGGCGATGACGCCGACGCGTCCGCAGTCGCCTTTGTGCGTGTCAAACCGCCGACGTGGGAGTAGGGGGCGCAACGCGGCGGGAGTGGCGAGCGTGGGCCATTCGTCGGAGGGAGAGGGCGGCTCGGGGGCAAGCTCGGTAAGCGGTGGAAGCTCCAGCAGGACGAGGCGACCGACGTGGTTAATGGCTTCGTCGGTGACCAGCCCCGCTTTGGCAAAGCCGATGGTGAGCGTATAGTCGGCCTCCACGGCGTCGGGCAGCGGGCGACCGGAGTTCCCGCAAAGTCCGGTAGGCAGATCGATGGCAAAGACGACGGCTCCCTCCTCCTCGCGCCAGCGGTTGATCCGCGCGGCGGCTTCGCGAACAGGCGGACGTAGCGCCTTGACCTCCGCGCCAATGCCCAGCAGCCCATCAAGCACGATCACCGGACCGCCGGGGAGCAGCTCGCTCTCCGGGTGCAGCCGATGGCGCAGCGCTTCGAGATGACGGGCGGTGAGCGGGGCAAGCTGGTCGGCGGGGAAGATCTCTTCCAGCACGATGCGCCACCCTGTCTCCAGCAGATACCGGGCGGCCACGAGCGCGTCGCCGCCGTTGTGGCCCTTGCCGTAGACCACGCGGCACTCCCCCGGTGCGAGGCAGAACCGGCAGACCGCCGCGGCGATCTCACGCCCCGCGATCTCCATCAGCTCTTCGGCGCTGCTCCCCTGAGCAAAAGCGCGTTCCTCCAACTCCTGCATCTCGCGGCACGTCACGATCATACGCGCTCTGTTATGCCCGATCTCCCCGCGCCATGCGAGAGGGAAATAACCCCCTGAGCGGTCAACCACTTCAACATCATATCAGAATCCATATGATTTATAAGCTATATCAAGTAATTTATAACTTAAATATTCATTGCGACTCTCCTCCCCAACCCCATAAATTGAGGCATCCCCCCTCCCGGCAGGTTTTCCGCCGTTTCCGCCATGCGAAAGATCACCCAGAAAGATATAGCTCAGGAAGCTGGCGTCTCTCAGGCGCTGGTCTCCATGATCCTCAATGGTGAGCCGAACGGAAACCGCATCTCCCGGGAACGTCGCGGCAAAATTCTGGCCACGGCAGAACGCCTCGGCTACCAGCCCAGGAAAAAACGCAAGGTGAAGGGACGCGACAAGCTGTTCGTCTTCGTCAGTTCCCCGGTCATAGGGCAGAAAGGACGCAGCCCGGCCATTCACTCCTCGCTTGAAGGCTTTTACCATCGGCTTTACGAGCAGGTCCATATGGCCGCTCTCGCCAAGGGCTATAGCACGATGCACTACCCGGCAAACAAGATCGAAGAACTCACTCAATGGCTCAGTGAGTGGGAAGTTTCCGGCATTTTCTGGAACCACGGTAGCGCTCAATTGCTGAACTGGGTGTTCCCCCGCTTTCCGGTCGTCCAGCTTGAACGGGCGCTCGCCCGGGAAGTCGATAGCTGCATGGCTGATCAGGAGATGCTCGTCCTCCTTGCGCTGGAACATCTCCACGCATGCGGTCACCGCCGGATCGGGTTTATCTCCAAAGCGCCGGTTACCGACTATGTTGCCGTCCAGCGGCAGCAGACTTTTGAAAATGCGTCAGCCCGGATGGGAGCGGAGCCGGTCTACTTTGCCCATCCCACCGCCCTTTATGAGAATCTGCGCTCCGCAAAACCGGTCAGCGCCATCATCGCGCCCGACCTGGTCTGCTTAAAGGTCATTCAGGCGTTGTCGGGCAGCGGACTGAACTGCCCGGAGGACCTCAGCATTGTCGGTATCGATAACTTCCACGCCTGTGATTTCAGCTCTCCGGCCCTGACTTCTGTAGACCTCAACTTCAAGGATATGGCCGCCAACGCCTTTGACCTCCTACTCGCCCGGATCAACGGCGAAGAAAGCCTGCCGAAAAAGATCTTTGTCACCCCCCGACTGGTGGAACGCGACTCCGTCCGCGCCCCGCGCCATTCCGGGGCGAAATCCTCCCGCCAAGCCAAAAGCCGTTCCCACCGCTAAAAAATGAAACACCATCTCTCCTTCATCGCCACCATCTCCGCAGCCGCCCTATGGGCTCAACCTGCCGTCATGGACGCCTCCGTGATCTACCAGACCGACTTCAGTTCCCCTCCTTATGAGGAGGGGAAAACCATTGTGGGTGTCGATGGCTGGACGAAAGGCACCATCAGCTCCGGGAACGATCTTGATGCGAGCATCGTGGGCTCCCCATGGGGAGAAGGTTCGGTGCTCTACCTCAAGTCCAGCGTGACTCCGATTGGAAGCGCCGGTACCGTTACCGCACGTCGGGATTTTGAAGAAACCATCGCCGGCCCCGCCATCCGGGTGGATGTGGTCATGGCCTTCGATCCCTATAACATGAACGACGGCAGCACGACCTCCCGCTTCTTTTTCAATAATGAATCCGCAACGGCTGGCACCAACCTGACCCCCCTCACCTTCGGCTTTACCCGTGCCGCCGATGGAGGAATCTATTATTCGGGAGCCGACGGGCAGAAGATTATCCTTGAAAAGTCCAAGGTCGCGGTCAACTCTCTCTATACCTTCTCCATCCTGCTGAACTTCGAGGACAAAGTCTTTGATTTGACCGTCACAGGGAAGAACAAGGATGGCAGCGACTTTTCCTTCACCTCCGAGGAGTCGATTGGCTTTCGAATCGCGAACGGCGGGCAGACCTCCAACGGCATCAACTCCATGAGCATGTCGCAGAACAGCACCGTCGTCTCCGGCTACCTTGCATCGGTCTCCATCCAGACCATCCCTGAGCCATCCACCGTCGCAGCGATTGCCACCGGCGGCGTGCTGCTCCTGGGGCTGCGTCTCAAAAAACGCTAATCCTTCGTCTCCCCCGGAACGGATGAGTTTACATCTCCATCAGAGCCATCCGAAGCGGCGAGGTTTCTCGCTCATTGAGTTGCTCGTAGCGATCGCAGTGATGGCGGTTCTCCTGCTGCTCATAACGGTCGCGGTAGGTAGCATCCGTAAGAAAGGGAGAGCGGTGGAATGCACGGCCAAGCTCAAAGCGATCGGCGTCGGCCTTGCCTCCTATATTCAGGACAAAGGCTATTACCCCGGTGTACGGGTGGACCCGACGCCGCGGAGCTGGTATCACGGCCTCATTCCCTATATGACCGGCGAGCCGATGCCGTTGACCGCCGCCGAACGTGCGCGGGTGCGTGACTGGTACTGGTGCAAAGAGCGCGACATCGGCCAGGCCCGCACGGTTGGCTACGGCTATAACCAATACTTTGGCAATATCCCGCCCGGATCCTCCGACTACAACCCGACCTCCGGCTTCAATAAATATTGGCGCCTGAGGCCGACACGGGTCGAATCGCCTTCGGAAAAAATTGTGATTGGGGATAATCATGACGCAGAAGCTCAAAGCAGCTTCGCTCTCGCGGTTCTCCATAACGGCAGCTCGGCAGACAATTATCTCCGGGCCCGTCGGCACAACGGAGGGGGAAACTACCTCTTTGCCGACGGTCATGTGGAGTTCATCTCTGCCAGAGAGATGTCCGAGCGCCTTAAAGTAGACGATAAACGCATTTTAAAACCTTATGTTGACTGACTTTTCGCGGGAATTCGCCTCACTCTCCAGAACGCTCCTCTGCGCAGGTGCCCTGCTCGCCATGCCCTCCGCCCTGTTTGCGGAGATGGTGATCGGGAAGGAGGGCGGGATCACGATTGCAACGGCCGACAAGGGATCGATCACGCAATCATACGCCGCTCACGAGCTTCAGGAAGCCTTGAAGGCTGTTACCGGGGCTGAACTGGCCATCGTTTCGGGATCACCGACGGGAAGCGGCAAGCGCATCGTCATCGGCAGGGCGGCTCAGTTGGAATCCGAGCCCGCGCTGAAGCTCAAAGGCGGGAGTGAAGATGAACTCCTCGTCCAGAGCGTAGGCGACACCCTTTACCTCACCGGCCCGACCGATCGTGCGGCGCTCTATGCCACCTATGCCTTTCTGGAGGAGCATGTGGGGGTGCGCTGGCTCTGGCCGGGCGAAACGGGAACGTTCTACCCTGAAAAGCAGGCGATTTCTGTTGATCATCTGAAAATTCAACAGACGCCTTCCATCCCGTACCGCCATCTGGGCATCAACTCCCCCCACTACGACAACGATACACAAACCTGGATGGCCCGTCAGCGGCTGAACATCGACGGCGTGCAGCCCGGCTATCGGCAGGAGTATTTCGATCGGCTCAAAGAGCGCGGTTTTCTGGCGCGCATCGCAGGGCATCACGTGACCCTGCCGGAGACGCTGCTGGATCAACATCCGGAATGGCGGGCGGAGTATGGCGGCAAGCGCCAGCGGCATCCGTCGCACTCGTCTCACCTCTGCTGGTCAAACCCCGGCGTGCAGGAGGCTCTCAAGGAGAAGTTGACCGGCTGGGTAAAGGCAAACCCGGAGTTGGATATCGTCTCGCTCTACACGGCAGACCACAACATGTTCTGCACTTGCGCAGCCTGCGTGGAAATGGCCCCGGATGTCAGCACCCGCTGGCAGAAGCTTTCGCGCCTCCTCATCGCCGCCCTCAAGGAGGTGAAGCCGGATCTCCGTACTTCCTCACTGGCCTATCAGGCTTACCGGCCGGTTCCCAAAGAGACGGCACCGTATGACACCATCGGCTATACGACTTATAATATCTCCTATCGCTACCCTTTTTCATCCGGCCATAAAGGGAACCGGCAGGCGCTTGATGATCTGGCCGGATGGCAGGCTCTCGGAGCCAAGGTTGGCCTGCGCGGGTATGAGATGATCGCCACCTCCCGTCCGCGCTCCTTTGTTCCGCTGGTCTACCTGCTGCTCGACGAGATCAGGTACGCCGCTGATCACGGCCTTACCTCTTACTCCACGGAGGTTGGCCCCTACGGGTTTCCCAAAAACGACCCGGCTCATCTTCAAGGGTGGAACACCAACCGCATCAACCTCTATGCCGTCGTCAAGGCGATGTGGAACGCTTCCATCACCGAAGAGGCGCTACTGGATGACTGGTGCCGCCATGCTTACGGCCCTGCCGCGCCGGAGATGAAAACTTACTATCAGGCGATGGAAAAAGCATGGCGCAAGACGCCCGGCGATGTCTCCTATTTCCTCAATCCCACCGCCACACTTGCCGGGGTATACATGAATGAAAAACTCCTTGAGACGACCCGCAAACTGCTCGCCGAGGCTGCGGCAAAGGTCGCGGGGGAACCACGCTATGCCGCCGCTGTAAAGCTTGACCACGACATGCTTGGGACGTGGGAGAGCCACTACCGCCAGCATCAGGCGGCGGGGCTTCGGTTCAGCGCCAGTGCGATCAGGCTCAGCGAAGCCGCGGGCAGCGATCCCGCAGCCTTCCCATGGGCAAAGGCAAGGACCTTCCCGGCGTTTTTCAGCAAAGAGGGCAAGCCCGTGGAGGACGCAACGGAGGTGAAAGCGCTCTGGGATGACGAGCATCTCTACCTGCGCATCCTCTGCCGCGACGCCAACCCGGAAAAACGGGTCGCCCTCCGGACAGAGCACGACGACAGCATCTGGTCGGACGATTCGATCGAATTCTTTGTGAACCGGGCGGACATCGGCTACGACCATCTGGCGGTCAATAGTATCGGCACCCGCTACGAGGCCCGAACCGAGGGCGGGATGGGGCTGGACAAGAGCTTCTCGCCGGAGTGGAAGGCCGCTTCCTTTCAGGAAGGGAACGACTGGGGGCTTTACGTCACCCTTCCTTTCTCATGGGTGGAGAAAGATGCGGAGGGCCGCGTGGCGCTCAGCCTGAAGCGCAACCGCCCGCAGCGCACGGCCTCGGGCTGGCCGGACGTTTCGGTGCACAACCCGAGCGCCGCCGGTTTCATCTCGCTGGCGACCGAAGAGAAGCCCCGGGCTTTACTCTACGACCGGGGGGAGGATGGCGCTCCGCTCATGGCGGCGCTACGTGAGAAGCAGTGGGCTGTAGCTCGTGTAAAGCGGCTTAATCCGGACGAATGCCGTCTCCCGCTGGAGAATGCCGATGTGGTGACACTCTTCTATGGCGACGGAAAAGAATTCCAGCTTTCGCACCCGTTCTTCCGCGAGGATCTGCTCCCCTTTGTGGAGCGCGGCGGATTGGCCGTCATTGCCTCCAGCCAGCGGTTGCCGATTGACGAATGGCTCGACGATCCGGAACTGGGGGTACAATGGAGCGGCTGGAAAATCGCCAAGCCGCGGGTGACCGTCGAAACCGGGGAAGGAAGCTGGCTGACGACACCGAACGACCTGAGCAAACTTTTCGCCACCCGCCTCACGCCTTCTTCGGGTCTGATCCCGACGGGCAACGGCTGGACCGTCCTCGCGACGATGAAAATGGCCGATGATCGCGTCGTCCCGTACCTGATGGCGAAGCGGATCGGCAAAGGCATGGTCGTTTTGACCAGCTCAAACTTCGGTTACTCGGGCGGGTACGAAATGTTTGGCCAGCGCAATACCAGGAGCATCGCGCTCCTGCTGGAAAATCTCTACACGAATCGCAACGGGATCGAGTGATCCGAAGCCTTGTGGCGCCTCCCCTGTCACGATCATGCGCCGGGAACCATCCGGCGGCGGTACTCCAGCGGCGTCATCCCCACACGCTGACGGAATGCATGGCAAAAAGCCGCCGCGCCGGAAAAGCCCGTACCGGCGGCGATCTCCTTCACGGAGTCGTTCGTCACGGCGAGGCGCTCCCGCGCCCGACGGAGGCGACGCTCCATCAGGTAGCGGTACGGCGTGGTCCCGAGGTGCTGGCGGAACATTTCGTGCAGATGCGACGCCGACCAGCCCACTTCCCGGGCAATCTGCGCGAAGGCCCCATCGCCCTCCGCTCCGCGCTGCATCAGTTCCAGCGCGCGGGCCAGCCGGGGCGGCAGGGTCGCGCCTCCCCGCTGCTGACGCTGCCAGAGCTCCACCTGAAAAAGCAGCCGCCCGTGCACATACTGGACCAGCGCCTCATCGCCAAAGCCGTCGTCCACCTTCCAGCGGATCACCTCGCGGGCGAATCGCATCACCTCGTCCGCGTCGTCCCATCGCGAGAACCTCGGAGCCACCCGCTGGCGTGTCCCGGTCGGCGTACTGAAGCGGATGGCCAGACAACGGTATGGATTCTCCCAGTCGCTCCGCCCGATCGTCTCCTCTCCCGGGAGGTGCCAGAGCAGATCCCCCGGAGTGACCTCGCGCCACCCCTCGCCGCAGCGGACCCAGCCCCGCCCGCCGGTCATTACCTCCACGACCTCCCGCCCTGACGGGATCGGCTGCGGATTAGGATGACACCCCGCCGCCTGATGGTAGAGCCCCGCGCTCAGGATCATCTCCGGAAGACGGATCGCCGGAGGAGACGAAATTTCGTCAACACATCCGGGTTTTTCGATATCGTCTGGCATTGAGTTCATCACTTTATCTTCTATTGATAGGGGGTCTACTTGAATTTTTCGCAATTCAGCCATCCACACTCTCCACTCACCCCACCCCTTCTCCATGTCCACTCTCCGCTTTGGATTCATCGGCGCCGGGCAGATTGCCTATAGCAGCGCGAACAGCATCAAGAACCACGGAAAGGCGACCGTCATCGCCGCTTCCGACCCGAACGCCGAGCGCCTCAACGAGCTTTGTACCAAGTTTGAGATCCCGCATGCTCACGCCACTTCAGAGGAGCTTTTCGCGAATCCCGAGGTCGACGCCGTCTACATCGCCGTCCCGAACAAGTTTCACGCCCCGCTGGCCAAGGCGGCGCTGGAAGCGGGCAAGCATGTGATCCTCGACAAGCCGTTCGCCCTCTCCTATGCCGAGGCGCTGGGAGTGGCGGAGGCCGCCCGGTGTTCCGGCAAGGTGTTGACGCTCGGGATGAACGTCCGCTTCCTTGAAGGGGCGCAGAAGATCCGCTCGCTCGTGGAGCAGGGCGTACTCGGCGAAGTCTACCACGCCAAGGCTTACTGGCAGCGCCGCACGGGCATCCCGAAGCTGGGCACGTGGTTTGGCAACAAAGAGCTGGCCGGAGGCGGCTGCCTTTACGACATCGGCGTGCATGCGCTTGATGCCTGCCTCTACGTGATGGGGAACTTCAAGCCGGTCTCGGTCTCCGGCGTGACCTATACGAAATTCGGCAATCGCGGCCTCGGCGAAGGCGGCTGGGGCATGTCGGACCGGAGCAAGGACATTATCTTTAACGTGGACGACTTCGCCTCCGCGCTGATCCGCTTTGAGAATGGCGCCACCGTCAGCCTCGACGTCAGCTGGGCCGCGCACATGGAGAACGCCAACCGGCAGGACATCGAGCTTTTCGGCACCGAAGCCGGAGCCGTCGTCTGGTCGCCCAAGCTTTTCCGTCACGACCCGCTGCGCACGGAGTATGACGTGATTGAAAATCCCGCCGCGCCCCTCCGCTATCCGCACAAGGATCGCTTTGCGAACTTCATCAACCACATCCTCGACGGCGAAGAACTGTGCGTCACGGTCGATCAGGCCCTTGCGATCCAGAAGATCCTCGACGGCATCGCCGAGTCGTGCGTCACGGGCCGTGAAGTGATGCTGTAATACGGAAAACCGGAGAATCTCCTTATGAGCACTCAGAAAGCCACTCAGCGCATCGGCGTCCAGAGCTACTGCTTCCGCCACTTCCGCACGACCCCGGAAGTCATCGAAAAGGTCAAAGCCCTCGGGCTGGATCGTCTGGAGCTGTGCCGCTCGCACGCGGATTTCACGAACCCCGAAGCCTTTCGCGAGACGGCGGCGCAGTACCGCGACGCCGGGCTGACCATCGACTCCATCGGGGTCGAAGCCTTCCACGGCTACGACAGCGAACGCGCCATCTTTGAGAGCGCCGCCATCGCCGGAGCGAAGACCGTCTCGGCGCATTTCGCGGTGGGGACCTACCCGCAGGCCATCCGCCGGGTGCGCGAATGGGCGCGCGAATTTGGCGTCCGCGTCGGCATTCACTGTCACGGCGGCTATATGTTCGGAGGATCGCCCGACGTGCTGGAGCACCTCATCGGGCTGGGTGGACCGGAGATCGGCGTCTGGATCGACACCGCCTGGGCAATGCAGATCGGCCCCCGGCTGGGCAAGCCGGTGGAGTGGGTCAAGCGCTTCAGCGGCTCCATCTACGGCGTGCACTACAAGGACTTCACCTTTGAGGCGAATGGCCAGTGGCGCGACACCATCATCGGCGAAGGCACGCTGGATCTCCCCGCATTCCTCAACGCGCTGGAAGAGGACGGCTTCGACGGCCCGGCGATTCTGGAGTACGAAGGCGATGTGGAAAACCCCGTCCCCGCGCTGACCCGCTGCGTCGCCGCGATCCGGGCGCACGCCTGATCTATCCGTTTCCGCTCATCAGGGGAGGGTGACCATGATGTCCCCCTCCCCTTTTTCTTTGGATTGGCATTTCGGCCCCGGAATGATCTATTGCCCCCCGTCATGAGTAACCGCCTGCAAATCATCCTCGACCGCAAGAAGGAAGAAGTCGCCCGGATTCTCCCCCGGATGGAGCATCTGCGGGCGGCCGCCCTGCTGCGCAACGATTACCGGGGCTTTGCCTCCGCGCTGGATCGCGGTCCCGATGCGCTCGGACTGATCGCGGAGGTCAAAAAAGCATCGCCCTCGGTGGGGACGATCCGGGAGGACTTCGACCCGGTTGCCATCGCGCAGGCCTATCAGGACGCAGGGGCGCACTGCATCTCCGTGCTCACGGATGAAGACTTTTTTCAGGGCCATCTCTCCCATCTCACGAACGTTCGCAACGCCATCCGCCTCCCGGTGATCCGCAAGGATTTCATCATTCATGAGGTGCAGATCTACGAAGCCGCCGTGGCGGGAGCCGACGCTGTGCTGCTCATCGTGGCCGCGCTGGAGCAGGCCGAGCTGGAGCGGCTTCACGGGATCGCCACCACGCTCGGGCTCGACGTGCTGGTGGAAGTGCATACCCGCGAAGAGCTGGAGGGCGCGCTGGAGTGCGGCGCCACCCTGATCGGGATCAACAACCGGAATCTGACCACCTTTGAAGTCGATCTCGCCGCCACGGAGCAGATCAGCGAAGAAGTCCCCGACACGGGCATCCTGCTGGTAAGCGAAAGCGGTATCAAGACGAACGCCGACGCCCGCCGCGTCTTCGCCGCCGGGGTCAACGCCCTGCT
>JBEBWR010000077.1:0-12638 GCA_040392045.1 Chthoniobacter flavus
AGTCGCAGACGGCGGTGAGGTCTTCGCCGATCACGACGACTTCGCGCAGCTTGCCCGGGACATGGTACCCGGCCTCGACCGTGGCCCAGATGGGGCTGCCATTGCCGTTCTTGTACTCCAGCGACATGTGCGACTGGCAGTCCATCCCGCGCCCCATGTAGTCATTGAGCACGGCCTGCACGCGTGAAGGCGCTTCGCCGAGGAAGTAGTTGAAAAGGTCGATGAAGTGAATGCTGTCGGCGTAGGTGACGCCCGTATCGTTCCGGGGGCGCTTGAAGCCGGAGAAATTCCCGCGCAGCATCTTGAGACGCCCGAATTTCCCTTCGGCGATGGAGTTCTTGAGCCACTGCGAGGCGGGGTCGAAGCGGAAGATGTGCCCGACCTGAAGGATACGCTGCTTCGCGTCGGCCAGCTCGGCCAGTTCGCGCGCTTCGGTGGAGGCGACGGTGATCGGCTTTTCCACAAAGACGTCTTTGCCCAGCTCCAGCAGCTCTTTCACGGTCCCATAGTGAGCCTGGGCCGGAGTGACCACGACCGCGCCATCGACGATGGGAAAGAACTTCCGCGCATCGGTGGTGCAGCGTTCGGCGGGAATCCCGGAGGCTTCGAGGCGTTTTTCGTCAAGGTCCGCCACATAAAGCTCAATGGGCAGCGACTGAAGGACGCGGAGATGATTGGCACCCCAGCGGCCGATTCCAAGCAGGATAATTTTCGTCATAGTGGTCAGGCTTTCGATTCAGGAAAGCCTTTTTCAATGCCCGAACAGGGAAAGCACGCCAAGCACAACCGCTCTCCCTACGGTCGTCTTTTCCTGTAGGGAATCTCCCTACAAAAGACAGAACCGCCGTCTCCCGGGCGTTCCCGGAAAACGGCGGTCTGATAAATGATTCTTCTTACGGGTTGATGAAGACGCGGTTGCTGGCGGGGTCGATGACCTGCGCTCCGCGCCGCACGCCGCGCACGTCTACGGTGGCATAGGGGCGGTAGGGGCTGATCACGTACCCGGGCGTTCCCGTCCGGCGGGCAACGGGGATTTCCTCGGCGTAGCCGCTACCATGCGCGCGGTCCTCGTAGTAGCCGGGATACTGGCGACGGCGGTCTTCGCGGCGGGCTGCTCCGACGAGCGCACCGGCTCCGGCCCCCGCTCCGGCCCCGATAGCGGCCGAACGGACGTCGCCTCCGATAATAGCCCCGGCCACGGCTCCGGCGATCGCGCCGGTCTTGGCCCCCTGACTGGGCGTGTCACAAGCGGAAAAGGTCATCGCCACCAGCACGCAGGCGATCACGGAGAGATGAGGGAGCTTTTTCATAAGCCTTCGGCTTCTTCTGTAATTCGTTGGACTTCGTTTTGTAGGTGAACGGATGGGAGCGGCGCTCCGGCTGTGATAATAATCTATCGTCCGAAAAGCAGGACTTTCAAGATAATCCACCCCTTCCGCCAGCGGCTTAGCCGGTGAAACCGGTCAAAGACGCGGAAGTGATCCTCCCGGAGTGTTTCGAGCAGTTCGTGGTAAATATTCCGCATGATCTCGGCGGGCGTCATCACCTGACGATCCTCCGGGGGCAATGCTGCGATGGCCCGGAGGTAGTATTCCTCGGCGCGGTCGGCTTGAAAGGCCATCATCTCTTCAAAGCGCGGGCCGCCTTTGCGCAGCCGGAGGTCGTCCCCGGTGATTTCGAAACGCTGGAGATCCTCCTGCGGCAGGTAGATGCGGTCGCCGTTGGCAAGGTCTTTGGCGACGTCGCGGATGATGTTCGTAAGCTGGAGCGCGTAGCCGAGCTCCACGGCGTAGCGGCGGCTGCCCTCGTGGGTTGCGCCAAAAATTTCGATGCTTACCAGCCCCACGGCGCTGGCCACGCGGTAGCAGTAGCCGAGCAGGTCGTCGAAGGTGGCATAACGCACAGGGCGCAGATCCATCGCACACCCCCGGATGATCTCGCGCATCAGTCCGGGGTCGATCCGGTAGTCGGCGATGAGCTGGCGGACGGCGGGGGCGAGGTCGTCCTCTCCCTCCACGGGCACGGTCAGCGCGGCGCTCCAGCGGTCGAGCTGTGCCTGCTTTTCCTCCACGGGAAGGCCCGGCTCGTCGGCGATATCGTCCACGATCCGGCAGAACGCATAGAAAAGCGTGATCGCCTGCCGCCGCTCCGGGGGCAGGGAGAAGAAGGCCAGCGCGAGGTTGCTCCTGCTGGCGCGGGTGATCGCGGCGGCCTGCCGCTGACTGGAGGAATCCACCGTGGTCATGAGAAAAAACGCTTCGGAGCCCGGTCGTGCACGATGCCTCCCGCCTCCAGCCCGATCACGCGGTCGGCGAATCCGGCCAGCGCGGCGGTATCGGTGGAAAGCAGGAAGAGCACGCCGAAGCGGTCGCGCGCCTCGGCGAGCAGCTCAAGAAAGGCGATGAGCGGCGCATCACGCAGGAGGCGATCCACCGCTTCGATCACGATCACTTCCGGTCGGGTGATCAGGGCGCGGGCGAGCGCGGCGCGGTGCTGCATCTCCAGCGATAGCGTTTCCACTTCCTCTTCGGCCCATGCTTCCAGCCCGACCAGCTCCAGCACTTCGCGCATCGGTTGTTGCGCCTCTTCAGGCGCGGCGTCGCGCAGCTTGAAATACGGCATGGCGACATTCTCCACAACGTTGAACGACGGGAGGAGAAACGGCGAATGAAAGAGAAAGCCGAAGTGCCGGTTCCGCGCGTCGGCCCGCTGCGCCTCGCTCCAGCCGCCGGTCGGCTCGCCCAGCAGCGCGATCTCTCCGGACTCCGGCGCCTCCATCAGGCAGAGCAGCCGGAGGAGCAGATGATGCCCGCTTCCCGGTGAACCGGTGAGCAGCGTGATCCCCGGCCCGTAAAACGCGGCGGAAACGCCCTGCACCGCTCCGAGGCTGCCGCCACGGGCGCAACAGAGATCGATGGCTGAAAGCAGGGGCGCGTTAGACAAACCGGGAGGAGTCGATGTGCGAGACGTGGATCGGCTTGAGGAAGTCCGGCCCTCCGAGCAGGGCGGCTCCGATGAAAATTTCGGCGTACTTCACGGTCATCTCCGTGCGCATGATCACTTCGTCCACGGTTTCGCCGAGCGCGATCATACCGTGATTTTGCAGCAGGATGACGTGCGGCGCGCCCTTGTAGCGGTCCTGCCAGAGGGCGATCTTCCGGCGGATCTCCCGCGCAAGCGGCACGCCGGGAGGAGTGAAAGGGACCAGGACGCTCGCCGCGCCCAACGCCAGAATCTCATGCGGCAGATTCCGGCGGTCGGCGAACTGGCGGGCGCGCGGCGAGGTGACGATCTGGTTGACCGTCACGGGCTGCGTATGCGCGGCAAAGCGGACGCCCTCAAAGCAGAAGAGATCGGCGTAGGTGAACACGTCGGCGCACGGCAGAGGTCCTTCAGCGGGCGCTCCGGCGTTGATGAGATCCTCCTCGGTGACCTCCTCCCCCTCCAGCAGGGCGCGGGTCTTCGCATGATCAAGCGTGATGACCTCATTCAGCGCCAGTTTCCCGAGATTCGACGACACGGCGCTGACGGCGAGCTTCCCTTCCGGCAGCAGCATCCCCACGGAGCCTTCATTCCAGAGGGAGAATCGGGCGGGGTGCGCGGCGATCTGGCGAGCCAGCGTGATCAGTTCGTGCGTAGCGGGAAAGAGGTCAGTCATCGGATCAGTCCCCAATGGGAGTTAAAAGGCCAGTACACAAAGAGCGCCCGACCCACGAGATTGCGCTCGGGTACGGGGCCCCAGTTCCGGCTGTCGGAGCTGTTGTAGGAGTTATCGCCAAGGGCGAAGTAGTTATGAGGCGGCACGCGGAGGGTCTGATCGGGCGAGCCAAGGTGCGGAAAGCGGTAGCCGTTGTCCTGCCCGTTTGAGTAGCCCCGGTAGCCGTCCTTCTCTGACATGACACGGGCGAAACCGGGTCCCGACGCCACTTCGCCATTCACGAAAAGCCGGGGTGGGTCGATCCGGAGGTCGTCCCCCGGCAGACCGGCAAGGCGCTTGATGTAGAACTGCGACGGCTCCCCGGGCAGCGGCATCCGGCCGCTTGTCGGGAGGTTCTGCGTGTTAAAGACAAAGACATCGCCCCGCTGCGGCGCGGCGAAGTGGTAGCGCGTCTTATCGACAAAGACATGGTCCCCGGTATCGACATGCCCGCGCGCGATGACCTCCCCTGCCGCGACCTTGCGCCCTTCGTGCACGCCGAGTTCGCGGAGCTTGTCCGGCGTGGTCGGTGCGGTGAAGGTCTGGCGCTGGCCTTTGACGATGGTGGAGTCGAAGAAAACGAAGCGGGTCACCGGCGTGAGGCTCACGATGGTGTCGTCCGTCGCCGAGACGAGATCGACGTAGTTCCGCCCGAAAAGCAGCTTGTGCGCCAGTCGCGTCGCCGCGCCGGGAGCGGGCTGATCGGTCTTGTGCGCGATGATGCCATTGAGCGTCGGCTGCATGGAGCCGGTCGGAATGGTAAAGGGCTGGAGGAAGTAGCTGCGGACGCCGACCGCGATCACGATGGCAACGAAGAACACCTCGCAATTCTCCCGCAACCCCGCCTGCGGCGGCTTGGGGAAATGACGGCCAAAAAGCTTCTCCAGCTCCTCTGAGCGGCTGGCGACCGCCTCGCGATCCCGCCGATGGACGGCGTCTGCCAGCGAAGCGTACCCCGCCTCCAGCGTCGCGAGGTCGTCCGCCGCCAGCAGATCGCGCTTGTAGTGCAGCATCTTCCGGGCGGCCTTGAGCGTTTCGCGGCCGTCCTTGATATAGCGGGGAGAGAGAAAACCGAACATGACAACGAGGTTGGGAACGACCGATGAAACCGGAAAGCGCTCCGGTGCGCGAACAAAAAATGCGCGTCAATGCCTATACAAACCGTCCGGCGAAAACCTGACCGACATGCCGGGCCACTTCTTCCACGGTCACGCACCGCCCGGCCTCCCGTTCCACACTGGTCATTTCCACGCCGGAAATGCCGCAGGGGGTGATCTGCCGGAAGGGGGAGAGATCGCCGCAGACGTTGAGTGCAAAGCCGTGCATGGAGATCCATTTGCGCACGCCGACACCGATCGACGCCATCTTCCGCCGCTCCACCCAGACGCCGGTCAATCCCTGCTGCAATCCGGCTTCGATCCCGTAATGACGCACGGCGTCGATCAGCGCATCCTCGATCTCGCGCAGGTAGCGGTGAAGGTCCTGTCCGCGCTCGCGCAGGTTGAGGATCGGATAGCCGACGAGCTGTCCCGGGCCGTGGTAGGTGGCCTGGCCGCCGCGGTTGATCTGTACGACGGGGTGTGGCAGGCGCTCGGCATCGCGGAGGCTCGACTGATCCTGCGTGCGCCCGATGGTATAGACCGGCTCGTGCTCCAGCAGCAGGAGGATGCCGGGCAGCTCGGGATGCGCCTGACGCTCGGCGACCAGCTCCTCCTGAAGCGCGTAGGCGCTGCTGTAGTCGATCCGGCCCAGCCAGCGGATTTCGAGAGGTTTGCTCATGATAGCGAAGTCGTTGCACGCGCCGCCCCGGCCCGGGCGGCGGTCTGTTGATGAAAATGCGTAATCCCGATCGCCAGCGCGTCGGCGGCGTCGGATTGCGGTGTCTCGGTTAATCCCAGCAGGGCGCGGACCATGAAGGCGACCTGATCCTTCGTAGCGCTCCCCCGCCCCACCACGGCCTGCTTCACCCGCGCCGGGGGGTACTCGGTGATCGACAATCCCCGCTGCGCCAGCGCGAGCAGCGCCGCTCCCCGCGCCGCTCCGAGGACAATCGCCGTCTTGTAGCTCTGCACGTAGATCACCGCCTCCACGGCGGCGGCCTCCGGCTCATACTGCGCCGCAATCGCGCTGATCCGCTCGTGAATCGCTACGAGGCAGCCGGTTTGAGAAAGGCGGTCGGGGTTTTTGATCGTCCCGTATTCCAGCGTCCGCAGCTTTGCCCCGGGGAGCTGCTCCAGCACGGCAAAGCCGCTGCACCGCAGGGAGGGGTCGATGGAGAGGATACGCATGGCAGGGGACATTTTGAACCCGGCAGGGGCTGCTGTCCAGCCCCGGCCTTCATTGGCCCCTCACCGGTCAGCCGAGCAGAGCCCGAGCCGCCGTCAGCGCGTCGCCGATTTTGGCGGCGTTCTTCCCCGCGCCCCGGGCAAAATCGGGGCGTCCGCCCCCCTTGCCTTCCACTACCGGGGCGATCTGCTGGATCGTCTTTCCGGCGGGGAATGCCTTGGCGTAGTCCGCCGAGGCGGTGGCAACGAGCGTCACGCGGTCGTCCTGCGTCCCGGCAAGGACGACGACTCCGGCAAAGCAGCCCTTGAGCGCCTCCCCGGCAGCCTGTACGGCGTCGCCGTCGAGTTCTCCGAGGTTGGCGAAAATCGCGGGAGTGCCATTCACGGTCTCAGCCTTGGCGATCAGCGCCTTCGCGGCTTCCGCGGCCTGTCGCTGCTGGGCGGCCTTGAGCTGTTTTTGCAATTCCTTCTGCTCAATAAGCAGGGCGTCGATGCGCTTCTCCAGCTCGCCCAGCGGGGTCCCGAGCTTTCCGGCCAATCCGCTGATCCGCTCGCTGGCGGCCCGCGCCTGAGCATACGCCTCCAGCCCGCAGACGGCTTCGATCCGGCGCACGCCCGAAGCGATCGCCGACTCGGCCACGATGCGGAACAGCCCGATCTCGCCGGTCCCGCGCACGTGCGTGCCGCCGCAAAGCTCCATGGAATAGCCATTGAGCGCCCCGGCTTCGCCGCCGATCTGCACCACGCGCACGATGTCGCCGTATTTGTCGCCGAAGAATTGCAGGATGCCGTCGTTCCCGCGCACGTCGGCATAGGGAACCTCACGCCATGATACGGTGGCGTTCCCGACGATCTGCTCGTTGACGAGTTGCTCGATCCCGATGATCTGCTCCGGCGTGAGCGCGCCGCTGTTAAAGTCAAAGGTGAGCTTGTCCGGTCCGACGAACGAGCCTTTCTGCGTCGCCTCGGGGCTGACCACCTTGTGCAGCGCCCAGTGCAGGAGGTGCGTGACGGTGTGGTGCCGCTCAATGGCTTTGCGCCGGTCGGTGTCGACCGCGACTTCCACGCGGCTCCCGACGGCGGGGGCTTCGTCGCCGCTCTCCAGAAAATGGAGCCAGACCGCCCCGTCGGTCTGCGTCACCTTCTGGGTATTGACCACGCGCCAGAGCTGGCCGCCGCCGCGGATCTCGCCGGTGTCGCCCACCTGACCGCCCATCTCGGCGTAGAACGGCGTGGCTTCGAAGATCACGGCGGTCCTGCCCTTGATCTCCACCACGTCGAGCACGGTGGTTTCCAGCGCCAGCGTCTCAAAGCCGTCAAAGCGGGTCGGTGCGGCCTCGATATTTGCCACGCTGATCACTTCCTTCTTCTGCGCCTTACGGGCGCGCTCGCGCTGCTCTTCCATGAGGACTTCAAATCCGGCGGTGTCCACGGAGAGCCCGCGCTCGCGCGCCATCAGTTCCGTAAGGTCGAGCGGAAAGCCCTGCTCGTCGTAAAGGCGGAAGGCAAACGCGCCGGTCAGCGTCCCCCCGGCGGGAAGCGTGGCGGCTTCGGCTTCAAAAAGCGAGATACCCTTGTCGAGCGTCCGGTTAAAGGCTTCTTCCTCGCGGCGGATGGTTTCCACGATGACGCTCTGCCGCTCGTGCAGCTCGGGGAAAGCGTCGCCCATCGTCCGGGCGAGGACGCTCACCAGCTCGAAAAAGAACGGTCGGGTCAGGCCGAGCGTACGCCCGTAGCGGACGGCGCGGCGGAGGATGCGGCGGAGGACGTAGTTCCGGTCGTTATTCCCCGGCAGGATGCCGTCGGCGATGGCGAAGGAGAGCGTGCGGATATGGTCGGCGATGACGCGAAAGGCCACGTCGGCACGCTCTTCCTCGGTATCCCCCGCGCTGCCGGGCTTCGGCAGGGTGGAGCCGTAGCGCTTTCCGCAAAGCCGCCCGATCCCGTCAAAGAGGGGGCGGAAGATGTCGGTCTCGTAGTTGGAGATGACACCGGTAAAGTCGGTGAACCCCTTCGTGCACTGAAGAATGGAGGCGACACGTTCAAAGCCCATGCCGGTATCGACATGGCGGGCGGGGAGCGACGAGAAGGTACCGTCGGCATTGGCGTTGAACTGGATGAAGACGAGGTTCCAGATCTCAATGCAGTCCGGAGAGCCCATGTTCACCAGCGCGCCCCTGGTGTCTCCGTTGGGCGTCAGATCAACGTGCAGCTCGGAGCAGGGACCGCAGGGGCCGGTATCGCCCATCATCCAGAAGTTGTCCTTCTTGTTCCCGTTCACGATATGCACGGCGGGGTCGAGCCCGGCGGCGGTAAACAGCCCGGCCCAGAGGTCGTACGCCTCCTGATCAAACTCGGCGGGATCGCCCTTGGAGGCGTCGGGGGCATAGACCGTGGCGTAGAGGCGCTCGGCGGGGAATTTCCAGCGGTTGACGATCAGCTCCCACGCCCACGCGATGGCTTCCTTCTTGAAGTAGTCGCCAAAGGACCAGTTCCCCAGCATCTCAAAGAAGGTGTGGTGATAGGTGTCCAGCCCCACATCGTCGAGGTCGTTGTGCTTGCCTCCGGCGCGAATGCACTTCTGCGTATCGGCGGCGCGGGTGGGCAAGCCGGGAATGGCCCCAGGCCAGCGGTCCACGTCAGCCGCGCTCTCCCCGAGGAAGATGGGGACGAACTGGTTCATCCCTGCGTTCGTAAAAAGCAGGTTTGGCGAGCTCGGCATCAGGCTGGAGGATGGGACGAGGGTATGGCCGTTCTCCCGGAAGAAATCGAGGAACGACTGGCGAAGTTCGGAGCTGGTCATGACAGGCATAGCGTGCGGCTGGGGGAGAAAAATAGGAGCCGCCCTCCGTCATTGCAAGCTCCCTGCACGCATCGGCTCGACAGAACGGCGGAAAAGGAGCGATAATCCGTATCCCACCAATAGAACACTATGCAACTCTACCGTCTTCGCCGTCGTAATGGAGTCCTCCACCTCAACCGGGAGCAGCAGGCTTCGCCCACGCCGGGGGTTCGCGAAGTCGCAGTACGGATCACGGCCGCCTCGCTGAACTACCGCGACCTGCTCATTCTCGGCGAGCGCTACGGCGGCGACGCCGAGGGAGTCATCCCGCTTTCCGACGGCGTCGGCGTGGTGACGGCAGTGGGCGGCGGGGTGACACGATTCAAGGTGGGCGACCGCGTGGCAGGATGCTTTTTCCAGCACTGGAGCAGCGGCAACCCGACGGAGCACGGCTCCCGCTCGGCGCTGGGGGGACAACTCCCGGGAGTGTTGGCCGAGGAGGTTTGCCTCTGCGAGGAAGGGGTGATCCATTTCCCCGATTTTCTGACGGACGAAGAAGCCAGCACGCTCCCGTGCGCCGCGCTGACGGCGTGGAACAGCCTCTTCACCCGGGGCGCTCTGCATAACCAGCAATCCGTCCTGCTCATGGGCACGGGCGGCGTCTCGCTCTTTGGCCTGCAATTCGCAGTAGCCGCAGGGGCGCGCACCATCATCACCAGCAGTAGCAACGCCAAGCTCGACCGCGCCCGTTCCCTCGGAGCGAACGAGACGATCAACTACCGGACGCACCCCGAGTGGGACGCCGAAGTGCTCAAGCTGACAAACGGACAGGGCGTGGACCAGATCATCGAAGTCGGCGGCTCGGGCACGCTGGAGCGCTCGCTACAGGCGCTCAACTACGGCGGTCACATCGGGCTGGTCGGCGTGCTGGCGGGGCAGTCGAGCGTCGATCCCTTCCCCCTCGCGCTGCGGAACGGGACAATCTCGGGCATCTACGTCGGCTCGCGGGAGCAGTTCGAGGCGATGAATCACTTCATCGACAAGCACCAGATTCACCCCGTGGTTGACCGGGTCTTTTCCTTCGCCGACGCCCCGCGTGCCTACGAGTACCTCGCCAGCGGAAAGCACTTCGGGAAGGTTGTGATCCGCGTGGGAGGATGACGGTTTTAAGGCCTTTTCCCCCTGCGCACCGCAGCGACGGGCTCCGATCTGGTAGGAGGACAGATCGGGATGGAGGTTTTCTACTACGCACCGCGCAGCAGAGGCAGCCGCAAGGGCCGGCTGATGGGAGCCGAGCGTACACCCGCCCCGATGGCGAACACTGCATCGGATGCGCCCTGCTCCCTCCCCCCCACCGTGGCCGCCCGGGCGGAGCCGCTCCTTGCCGCCCTGCGCGAAGAGCATTTTGAGACCCCCTGCCATGCGCTGGCAGAGAATGAGCTGGCAATGGAGCCGGACGCCCATCTTGTCCTCCGCCACGCCTCGGGCTATGCCGCCGCCCTCCTCTCCATCCGCTGGGGGGAAATCCCCACCCTGACTTTCCTGAGCCTCGTCCATCAGGGACAGCGCGAGGAGTTGCTCATCACTCCCGATCGGCGAATCCACCGGACGGCGCTCCCGGATCTGACCCGACAAAGCCCTCCTGCATGGCCGTGGCCCTCGCGCGATCCCGCCGCGCTTTGGGAACTGCACAAACGCGCGCTGGCCTCGTTGCGCTCCACGGCTCCCCAGCCGCTCCCCACGGGCGAAGCGCTCCTCGCGCTCTGCGACGGTTTCCGGCTCGCACGGCATCGCCGGGATATCGCCACGCGCCGCCTCCGTCCGCTGCGCCGCGAGGAGTTTCTCACCGCTCGCGAACAGATCCGACAGGCCCGGGAAGTCGTCCGACGGATGCAGGCGACCGGAAGCCGTCACGCGCTGCTCTACACCCGGCTGCGCGACGAGTTGGCGCAAAGCGAACAGCGTTCCCGACGCTCCCCGCGCGGGATCATGGTGCTTCTCGCCGTGGCTGCCGGGATGGTACTGCTCGGCGCTTCCCCCGCCCTTTTCGGCTGGGCTCTGCCCGGCGGTGTCCTGCACCTTGCCGCCCGATGGGGCGTCCATCGCGTCAGCCGCCAACCGCCGGAGGAGACCGCGCCACTCGCCGCGCTGGCCGGACCGCTTCTCCTCGGCATCGCCGCAGCGTTGACGACATGGCAGGGCGGTACCGCGCCGCCGCAAGCGCTCCTCTTTACCCTCGCTGCCGCGATCCTGCTCCTCCCGCTCCCCGGACTGGACGGCGGAGAGGTGATCGACCATCTGCTCTACCGTCGCGGAACGTGGATTCGCCCCGCCATTTTCGTTCTCTTCGGAGCGGCGCTTGGCTTCCGGGCATGGCAGGCGGACTCGCTCTTTCTCGCCTGGATCGGAGGGACCATCGCGCTTGCTCCGCTCCTGAGCCGGGAGTCTCCCCTGCTGGCCCGTCGTCTCCGACGGGAGATCGACTGGCAGGACGACTCCCTTGACCCCACGCCCGAAGCCGTCTCCGCTCTGATTGAAACGCTGGAAAAGCGCCACCCGCTCTCCCTCTCCCGACTCGCCGGAATCTACCAGAGCATTCACCGCCGCCCGACACGCATCGCCGTCGCCATCGCCTGCCTGCTGCTCTACGGAGCCGCGCTACTCCTGCCACTCTACCCTGCGCTCCGCTGGCTGAAGGAGAGTCCGGCCCTCAACCGGATTGCCAGCGCGGCTCCGGGAAACCGCGGGAAGGAGGCTCGTCTCAGCGTTCCGGCAAGCGATCAGGCCGCAGGCCGCCCCGCCAGTTTATAGAGGGCATTTGCGGAATCCATCCTGCCGGTGGCCCGGCTGTAGATGAAATCGTACAGCCCCCAGAATTCAAATCCATAGGGGGCCAGATGGGCCGAAACCAGCTCCTGTGAGACATGGGCCGTCGAGGTATCGCCCACAGCCTGAGGCGGCTTGACTTCAACCAGAATGGCGTCAATGGACCGCGATGACAGCATGCTCTTCGCCCCTTCAAAGACGGCCATCTCGTATCCTTCCGTATCGCTCTTGAGCAGGTTGACGCGGCAGATCCCGTGCTTCGCACAGTAGGCATCCACGGAGGTCATCTTGATGGGAATGGCTTCGCGACCGCTCTCCCCCGTATGCACCGCAAGCAGATTATTGATTTCGCTCGTGGGGTTGCTCTCATCCGCGAGGGTCACCATGATCTCTCCCTCTTCGGCCCCTACTCCCAGATTCTCCAGCCGCAGCCCTGAGAGGTTCCCTATATTCTTCTGCATCTGCCGGAAGGTTTCCGGAAAGGGTTCGAAGGAAAAAATCCGCGCTTCGCGGAAGGAGTGGCGAAAGCGATAGGCGGTCTGGCCTACATTGGCTCCAATATCAAAGATGGTGAAAGCTTCCCCGGGATGCTCCCGCGAATGCTGTGCCAGCAGATCGTTATAGAGCCAGCGGCTGGTACCGGAGGGAGAGTTCCGCAGTTTTCGGACATGGACCCCGAGCTTTTCGAGAAACTGATGAATGATCGTATGATGGAAGCTGGCCATGATGCGGGGGATGGCTGGGGCGATCGCAGACAGCCCAAAGCGGAAGGATGATCCGGGACAGTAAATTTCCCCGTCTCCTCGATGCAAGAAAGATTTCTACTGATTTCCCTGTATCGCCCTTCCCCAGGCGATTCGCTGGCGCAATAATCGGGCGATAGCGGCAAAGGTGTGATGCTCCAGTGCATGGCGACGAAGCTCCGCCCCCCAGCTTGTCAGAGCGGTTCGATCTTCGAGCGCCTTCAATACCGTACGCTTGAGATCGCCGGGTACGTCCGGATCGTAAAAGAGGCAGTTCTCTCCAGAGCGCAACGAGGTCTTCAGGT
>JBEBWR010000078.1:0-12265 GCA_040392045.1 Chthoniobacter flavus
CTGCCGAAAGGAACGCTCCCTCCGGGCACAGAGGCAGCGTATACGGAGTGGTTTGATGCGGAGGGGAAGCTGCGCGAGCGGGATCTCCTCTGGAGTTCGCCCCCCTCCCGCGAATTGACTCTTTGGGCCGCTGCCTACCGCAGCACGGGAGAGGATCGCTGGGCGCAGGCCGTCGTGGAAGTCATGGAGACCTACTATCGGCTGGTGCGTCCTCCGTTGGAAAAGATCGGGGGGCAGGTTTCGCAGGCGCGGCATCTTTGGCGCACGCTGAACCTCGGCGCTTTTACCCCGGGGTATCTGGAGGCGTACGAGGCGATCAGCGACTGGCCGGGACTGACGGATCGGCAGAAGATCAACTTCGTCAAAGGAGCCATCGAGCGCGCGCAGTTCCTGCATTTTACAACGAGCCCCGCGTTTCCGTGGATGAGCTACAACCCTTATGGCTACGCAAACTGGCTGCTCTACCAGTTGCAGGGAGAGCTGGCGATCGCGCTGGCTTTCCCGGAGCTGAAAGAGGCCTCGAAGTGGCGGGAGCACGCAGTGGAGGGTATCGCCTTGCAAGCCTCATGGAGCGTGCAGCCCGATGGGAGTCACGACGAGTTCTCCTACGACTACGCGGCTCAGGTGCTGGGGCAGTTGAGATGGAGCGTCCTGACCCTGCTTCGGTACGGTCATGCCGTACCCCGGAGCCTCCAGCGCGATCTGTTGCGGCTCAACGAGTGCTTTCTGGAGCTTTACGCGCAGG
Source organism: Chthoniobacter flavus (assembly GCA_040392045.1). Classification (GTDB taxonomy): domain Bacteria; phylum Verrucomicrobiota; class Verrucomicrobiia; order Chthoniobacterales; family Chthoniobacteraceae; genus DATMFV01. The sequence goes on from JBEBWR010000078.1 coordinate 746, forward strand.
GAGGCCGGAAGCTCCCTTTCGGCGACAGTCATCCCCGGGACGGCATCGTGTCCCAGGCGGCGCTCTGGGCGGGAGCGATGTATCTGGATGGCCGCTTCAAAGCCTTCGCCGACGAGCCGGAGCCGGGCTTTCTTGAAGAGCTTGCGGCGATCCTCGCTCCCGACGCGCCGGAGCGCTGGGTGGCGGCTTACCGCGAACTGCCGGAACAGCCACCGGAGGGCCGCGTATCGTCGATCCTGCCGGATGCCGGTTGGGCCGTGATGCGAACCGGCTGGGGCGAGCGCGACCACCTCGCCAGCTTCTCATGGCGGGGATCAGATCGTGTGGCTCACTCCGGTCGCGATCACCTCGAACTGAATCTCTGGGCAGCGGGGCACCCCGTGATCCGAAAACTGCTGGGGACGCGCTCCTACACCGGAGAGTTCCCCGAAGGCTATGCCCATACGCCCCGGGTCGCCAATACCGTGCTGCTGGAGAATGAGCGCGGCGAGCTTCTCCCCTTTGCACGCGAGAGCGGCGTGTTGCGCAACTGGTATAGCTCGGCAGCGTTCGATTTCATCGACGCCGAGCACGCCGGATGGGCACAGGGCGAGGCACCCGTGCGCCGCCGGGTCCTTTTTCTGAAACCCGACTGGGTGGTGGTCATCGACGATCTGGCCCCCGGAGGCGGGCAGGAGGCCAGTCAATGGCAGGTGCATCTGGGGCATGAAGCTCCACAGATCAACAAGCATCAGGCCAGTTGGCGGAGAGGAGAGGCGTTTGGAATGCTCTGGCTCTCTCCCGCCCCGCCGGAAGCTGAAGCGCTGACCGTAAAGGGCGGGAAACCGACCTACCTGCTCAAAGCGCGGCAACGGAGCGGAAGCGCCGCATCCCGATGGGTGAGCGTGTTTCATTTCGGCACGGGAGAGCTGCCCGGCGGAGTGACCGTGCGCTCGCTGGCAGGGGAGGGGTATGAGGGAGTCATGCTGCCGATGAGCACCGGGGCGCGACGGGTTATCTGGGAAAAGGCAAAGGAGGGCGCTGCAAGATTCATGGTCAGCGACTCTGCCGATGAGAAAGCCGCAATCCCCGGGCGCTTCATCGCAGCCGACCCCGGAGGCCGTGTCCCCGTTTTCTTCAAGGACGAGCCGGGAGAGCGCCACGTGTGGCATGAAGGCGGGTGGCCAGCGCGGGAGACCGGGGAAAAAGGCTCTGGAGAGATCGTCAACTTCCGCGAACTTCCGTGGAGCGGTCAGCCGCAGCTGAAGCAGGGGGCCGTCGTACCGGCAAGATTCGCGTGGGAGACGGAGCAGCCCGCCGTGCAGATGTTGGAGTATCGGGAAACCGGTGCGCGACTTTGGCAGCGCGCGCTTCAGCCGGGGCTTGCGCGCAAGGCATGGCTGCTGGTGCCCGATTTTCGCAGGGGGAAAAGCTACGAAGTGCGCGCGGTGGCCGAAGCGCCTGACGGTAGCGTCGTGCGTACGCCCGTCACCCGGCTTTCATACTGATGTACGGATTTGAAAAGGTAACCATTGAAAAAGTCCCCCCCGAGGGGCATCCTGCTCCCATGAGTGATGCTCCAGAAGTACCGGTGCGGAGAGCGAGTATTCGCGATGTCGCGAAGTATGCCGGAGTGTCGCACACGATGGTCTCGCTCATCCTCAACGGACGTCATCCCGGCGCTCCCGAAACCCGCGCCAAGGTGCTGGACGCGGTGGAAAAGCTCAATTATCAGCCCGACGCGAATTACCGCAAAGCGGTGGCGGAGCGGAGTCACCCCCGCGCCCGCAGGAAGACCAAAGTGCTCGCCCTCGTCATGCCACGCTCCGTCCAGCAGGCGGCGGACCACGACGACGGCTTCCATAGCCTTACGCTAGCCGGTGTGCTCAATGGAGCCAAAGCCATGGGCTACGAGGTGTTGATCTCCCCCCATGACCTGAAATCAAAGGGCCTCCCCGCCTGCGTGATGAACGATCAGGTAGACGGAGTACTCCTCGATGATACCTTTCCGCTGGAGTGGGTGAAGCTGCTCACCACCCGCCTGCCGTGCGTCTATGTCAACCGGTACTTCGAGCAGACCAACGCCATTTTTGTCACCGTGCACTGGGCGCAGGAAATGATCACCTCGGTGAACCACGCGTGGGACCGCGGGCACCGGAACTTCGCCTTCATGGGCGCGGACACCGGCGACGATCACCCGCTGGGAGCGCACCGCCTCTTTTTTGAAGTCATGCGGGCCAAGGGAGCCGGACTGATTCACCCGGAGCTCTCCCGGCGTCGGCCCAAGAGTAACACGCTCGTGGACGAATTCTTCGCGGAATGGCTTGATTGCGACCCAAAGCCCACCGTGGTTCTCACCGATGATGGCCGCGGCGTGAGGCTGATGCGCCTGTTGAAAGAGAACGGTCTCTCCGTACCGGACGATCTCAGTATCATCGGCCGATTGGGGCATCCCAATGCCGCCAAATGCGATCCACCGCTGACCTCTTACGAATATCCGATCAAGGAAATCGGCGAATGGGCCGTACGAATGCTGGTAGGCGCGATTGAGAGCAATCGCCTCTCGCCTTCCCACCTGCTCATCGAAGGCCGACTGATCGAGCGTGCATCCGTAAAGACCATTCCAGTACCGGAGGAGCTTTCCGATAAATAGCATTTGACAGTAAATTTCTTTAATGTTTAATGGAAAACGAGCCTCCCGTGAGAACACGGAGCCTCCGCTTTCCATGAGCCGCCTCTCCCCCACAGCCCGCAAACCCGGTATCCGGGATGTCGCCCGCCACGCGGGCGTCTCGCATACCATGGTTTCCCTGATTCTGAACGGGAAACACTCCGGCTCTCCTGAAACTCGCGCAAAGGTGATGGACGCCGTCGCCGCGCTGGGCTACGAGCTTCGCCCTCAAGGTGCGCCTGCCGCCGTGGCGCGAAGCCGGGGCAATGGTTCCCGGCAGACCGGGGTGCTGGCTTTTGTCATCCCCAAGTGGCTTCAGCAGGAAGCGCAGCATCAGGACGGCTACTATAGCCGCACCTTTGCCGGGGTCATGGAGGCCGCCGACGCCGAGGGATATGAGATCCTCATATCGCCCCAGCATCAGGACGGGAAAGGCCTTCCCACGTGTATTCTGGAGCAGCGGGTCGATGGAGTACTGCTCGATGCCACTTTTCCGCTCGAATGGGTGCGGCGGATCACCCATTGCCTGCCGACGGTTTACCTGAACCGCTATTATCCCGAGACCAGCGCTATTTTTGTCACTACACACTGGCCGCAATCCGTGCGGGCCATGGTGCGCTATGCCTGGGAAAAAGGGCATCGGAACTTCTGCTTTTTCGGTCACGAGGCGAATGATCAGCACACCCTCGGCACGCATCATCACTTTTTTGAAACCCTGAGAGCGTTGGGCGGGGAACTGATCCATCCGGAGTTGTCACGGATGCGCGCCCCTCTCCCAAGTGAACATGAGGGCATTATGGAATTTGTCGACGAATGGCAGAACAGCTCCCCCCGTCCCACAATCGTTCTGACAGATGATCGGCGCGGCTGCCTCCTGAGCAAAGAACTGGCCCGGCGCGGCTTCAAGGTACCGGACGATCTCAGCGTCATCGGGCGTGTAGGGCAATTGAACGCCCGCCTGAACGATCCCCCGTTGACCTCGTATGACTACCCTGTGCAGGAGATCGCCGAGCGGGCCGTGCGCCTGCTGGTGCAGGCGATCAAAACAGAACGTCTGGAGCCCTCCCACATCATGCTTGAGGGAGAGCTGATCGAGCGGTCCTCGGTAAAGGATTTGGCGGTTAAGAGCAGTTTAACGCACTAACACTATGTTCCTCCCCGGAGTTACCCATCGTTCAGAATGTATACGGCGATACCGGGTGTCAGGTATTTCACTGATTGAGATGCTTGCCGCCATCGGCGTTTTTAGTGTCCTCGCTGTGTTGATGATTCCTACGATCGGGAAGATGAGATCGACCGCATTGGCAGGCAAATGCACCAGCCAACTGAAGAATGCGGGCGTCGCTTTTCACCGCTACATCAGCGATATGAACGGGCGGATCATGACACGTCGGGGCGGAGATCGCGGCGGCTCCGTGGATATGTGGGGAGCGGAGCTCTCCGGACGCGGCTACCTGACCGAGCAAGCCCGGAAGGACGGCCATCGTTCCTATACCGGTACCGATCCCGCAATCCTCACCTGCCCCGGCATCCGCAGCCGTCCGGCGAACTACACGATGGAGAACTGGGCATGGTTCACCTACGGGCTGAATCTTTTCACTCCCGGCGTCAAAAGTACGACCGAACTGGGCACCCCGCTCTCCGTCCGCTCCGTTCTCTCCATCGAGGAGCCGAGCAAATTCATTCTCCTTGCCGACGCCGTTTCCGCTAACGGATACCCCTCCTTTCGCATCCGGCTCGGAGATGGCGGTCTGGCGCTCGCCCATTCAGACCGGGGAAACGCCCTCTATCTCGATGGCCACATCCAGCCGCTCACCCGGGAAGAAGGGAAAAACGCGGGCATCCCCGAGATTTATCAGGTTAAAGATTAAACCTCCCCTCCCGCTCTACCAATCATCCCACCCGTTCCATCACCTCAACGTATCACTCCCACCATGACATTGACTCCCTCACTCGTCTCCATTGTAAGCGCCACGGTTCTTGGTTTCAGCGCTATCGCCAACGCCTCCGTGATTATTGAAGAATCCTTTTCCGCTGCACAGCCCGGGGGCGTCACTCCCGGAGGCTGGACGGCCACCCATCCCGGCGCGGTGGACATAGCCTCCTCCTCCGGCGTGATGCGCCAGCGGATCTGGAGAAGCGCCAGCGGCGGGGGCAGTAGCGCCATCTACTACACCGGGAGCAACGGCGAAGTTGAGAACGGCCAGATCGCAAACTTCGACTCCGCTCTGACCATCCGCTTCGGCGGCTCGGGCGTACCGGCGACCACCCTGCGAGGGATCGTCTTCCGAACGCAGACTCAGGATATCTCAACTCCCGGCGGGACCACCGGCTTCTGGGGTTACTCCGTCGGCATTATCTCCACCGGAGAAAATCGCGGACTCTATCTCTACGAGAATCCGACCGGGACCACCTCCAGTGGTTTCGGGCAGCTTTTGGAGTCCGCTACGTTCTCTGAAGACCTCGCCAACAATGTCGACTACCGCCTGAAAGTCTCCGCGCAGGGGGCCGTCATCCTCGCCTCGCTGGAGACATCGGACGGAGAGGTGCTGGGGAACTTCACTTATAGCAACGCGGTAGTCACCGACGGCTACTTCGGCTTGCGGACTGCCAATGCAAATACCAACGTCAACACCTACTATAGCAATCTCCACATGACCGCAGAAGCCATTCCCGAGCCCGCCACCGCCATGCTCCTGCTGGGAGGGCTCGCCCTCGGAGCAGCGGCCCGCGCCCGGAGGTCCGGCCTGCGTCGCATGGGGGAGGGAATGCGTTTTTTTTAACCGGCGGCCTTGCGATCGTTTGCGCACAGGCCGCCTTGGCGGAAACAAACGTGCTCTCGCTGGGCAAGCCGATCTCCTCGGCCTTCCCGCCGAACGGGCAATGGAAGGAAGCGAAAAATCTTTCCGTACTTACCGACGGCGAAACCGCTCCGGATGCCACCCTCTGGCGTAGCTCCAAGGCCGCCGTCTGGCAATATGTCAGCCGCGTCCATCTGGTGATTGATCTTGAGCAGCAGGCGGCCATTGATGAGGTGACGATCCGCCTGCTGGGCGGAACGCAGCCCGGCGGCGGGCAGGCGAAGAGCTTCCCCACAATGGTAGAGGTCCTCATCAGCGACGATGGGGTTCACTACCGGAAGGCGGCGAGCTATTCGCGCTGGGATGAGAAAGGGGCCGCGGCATTCGGAATCCCGGAGGACCGGGGCGTCGCATGGGTGCATCCGCTGCGCTTTGACCTCAGGGGAGTGCAGGGACGATGGGTCGGCCTGCGGATTCAAGGGACGGGAATGACCGCTTCGGACGAGATTACCGTGAAGGGGCGCCCGGTCGGGGAAAATGCCGACAATGGCGCCAAGCTGAGCGTCGACGACTTTTCCGTAAACCGCGCAAACCTCTTCTTCCACCGCCCCGAGGTCACGCTGGCGACCAACGCGGCGCTCCCCGTCCCGATGGGCCTGCTGGCCGGAGAGGGGATCAATCAGGAGCGGCTGGTGCTTTCGCTCTACGTCCCGAAGGGCGTGGAGCTTCTCGGGGGAACCTTTGGCGCGGACGCAATCGACCCATCGGCAGGCGTGGCGCAGGAGGACGGCGGGCTGCTCTACCAGTTTGAGCGAAGCAGCGAAATCAGCCGCCCCGAATGGCGCTCCCGCGTCCACTTCGGCCGCCTCTATTTCCGGGCCACCGATTGGAAGCAAGGTCAGGAAGGCGAGCTTCGCTACCAGTACGGCGACGGAGAGGGCTGGACCAGCCCCGAGATGAAGCTCCCGCTGAAGGCCGTAACGCTTCAAGCCCCTCCAAAGCTCAAAACGGTCATGTCCGGCCAAGGCTGGTGGCATCCCCACGACAGCCTTACATGGCCGGAAATGCTGGAGGCCTACCGCCTCATCGGCTTCAACACCGTCTCGTTTATGATCGGCAGGGGAGAAAAGCTCGTGCTCACCCCTGCGGAAAAGCGCTGGCTTGAGGAGGCGCGCAATGCGGGCTTCATGGTTTCGAGCATCGACATGACCCTCCAGCGAATGGCGCAGAACTACTCCGACGCCCAAGAGATCTTCTGCCAATATGAAGACGGCACGCATCGCAAAACGATCTGCCCCAGCTATCGCGGCGAATACTGGAAGCGCGAAGTGCAGCGGTTTGCAGGAGCGCTCGCCGTGCTGCGGCCTTCGTTCAGCAGTCAGGACATCGAAGTCTGGAAGGGAGCCGACCGGGTTGACTTCGACTTTGGCCCCAGCACCGTTGATCAGAAAAAGTGCGTCCGATGCGAAGCCGATTACGCCAAGTATCCGGTCCGCAACCCCTCCCGCTGGCGGCGCGCCAAAGGTCTGGAGATGTGGACGGAGCTGATGACAGAGGCGAGAAAGCAGGTAGAGGCAGCGGGCGGCGCGCCGTTCCGTGCCGGAGCCTACAACTTCCGCCCCGGTCAAACCTACCAGAGCGTCTGGCATTTCGATTCGCTCTATGCGAAGGGGATGATCGACCACAGTCAGGTCGCCTCCTACCTCTGTCTCTATCCCTCGCATCTGGAGATCATCGGCGATCTGGTACGACAGGATCGCGCGAAGATCCCCAAGGGCAGCGTAATGCCTTGGCTGACTCCGGGAGACGGCGGCATGTTCCCCGGTGAAGCCTTCACCTGGGCCGTACTGGAGGCGTATGCCAATGGAGCGGACGGCATCTGGTTCTGGTCCAATCGCTATTGGGATTCAGACACCCTCATCGCCTATCACCGCGCAATGCATGTGGTCAGCGCCGTGGAAGAGATCATCACGCAGGGCGCTCCGGCGGGAGAGCTGATCGCGGTCAAAGGCGAGGGCCGGATCAGCGGGGTTGCGCATGAGGGAAGAATGTTCCTGCTGGCCGCGGACTATCACCGGCGCGCCAATGACGCCGTGGAGGTGGAGATCACGGTCAAAGCGCCGTCAGAGCTGCGCGGGATCGGGGAGCCGCAACCTCTGATCGCGGACCTGAAGCCGGGGCGGCAGACAGTACGTGTTCCACTGGAAGGGGCACGGGCACGGGCGCTGCTGGTCTCTCCCAAATAGCGGCCCGTCGCGCTTTCCGCCTTGCGCCGGGGGCAAAAATGGTGTCGCATGGTGGTTTACATTCATGCAACCAGAATTAACCTCTTCTGAACGCCGGGCGCTGCGCGGTAAAGGGCAGCTATTGGACCCGGTGCTCAAGGTCGGCAAGGGCGGAGTCTCGCCGGAGTTCCTCGCCAGCTTTGAGGAAGCGCTGAGCCGCCACGGCCTGATCAAGATCAAGTTCGTCGATCACAAAGAGGAACGCCGCGCTCTGGCCGCCCGTCTTGCCCTCGACTCCGCAAGTGCGCTGGTACAAGTCGTCGGCAACGTCGCGATTTTTTACCGTCCCGTCAAACCGGCGGAGGCATAGAGCACTCATCAATACAAAAAGAGAGGCGCACTCCGGTGCCTCTCTCTTTTTTTGTGCCGATACGCCGTCGGATATCGGCATACAGGCAAAAAAAGAAAGGCTCCGGCGAACCGGAGCCTTTCAAAGATCACGTGCCCGAAGGCGTACGCTTATTCCGCCTTCTCGGCGGGAGCTTCCGCAGCGGCGTCGGCGCTGCTGCTGGAGGAGCTGGAGGAGGAAGCGATCGGAGCTTCCACGCTCACCTGATCCACCCACTCAAGGAAGGCGATCGGGGCGGCGTCGCTCTTGCGGTAGCCGAGCTTGATGATGCGGGTGTAGCCGCCGTTCCGGCTGGCCGAGCGCGGGGCTACCTCGTTGAAGAGCTTCTTGACGGCATCTTCGTTGTGACGGAGGTAGGAAAGGGCGGTACGACGGGCGTGCAGCGTGCCTTTCTTGCCAAGGGTTACGAGCTTCTCCGCGAAGGGGCGGACGGCCTTGGCCTTGGCGAGGGTGGTGCGGATACGGGAATGCTCAATGAGGCTGATGGCCTGATTGGCAAGCAGCGCGTCGCGGTGCGAAGCGGTTCTCCCGAGTTTGACGGTCTTTTTCTGGTGACGCATGACTTAAACGACTGGTGTGTCGCGGGTTGAAGGTTGGTGGGTTAAATTGGGTGATTAACGGCCGAAGGTATCGGCAGGGCCCGGCTCGATGAGGTTGCCGTCGAATTTCATGCCGAGGGAGAGGCCCAGCTGGGTGAGCTTTTCCTTGATCTCGTTCAGGGACTTCTTGCCGAAGTTCCGGTACTTGAGCATTTCGGCTTCGGTCTTCTGCGCAAGCTGACCAACGGTGGTGATATTCGCGTTGTTCAGGCAGTTCGCAGCGCGGACCGAGAGTTCGATCTCGTTGACGCTCATGTTGAGGAGCTTCTTGAGAGCGGCGTTCTCCTGGCTGACTTCCTTCGGCGTTTCGTCGAACTCGACGGCATTTTCGTCGTAATTGACAAACGGATCGAGGTGGTGCCGGAGAATGGCGGAAGCCTGAAGCAGCGCATCCTCGGGAAGGAGGCGGCCGTCGGTCCAGACTTCGAGGACGAGCTTGTCATAGTCGGTGCGCTGACCGACACGGGTGGCCTCCACGGCGTACTTGACGCGGGTGACCGGAGAGAAAATCGAGTCAATCGGGATCACGCCGATCGGCATGTCCGGGTATTTGTTCTCGTCGCCGGTGGCGAAGCCGCGACCCACGCGGACGTCCAGCTCGGCTTCGAACTTCTGCTTCTTGTCGAGCGTGCAGATGACGAGGTCTTTGTTGAGCACCTCGAGGCCGGTCACTTCCTGAATGTCTCCGGCAGTCACGGCGCCCTCCTTGTTCACAGAGATCGAGAGACGACGGGAATCGGAGTCGGTGGCCTTGAACTTGACCTTCTTCAGGTTCAGCACGATGTCGGTGACATCTTCCACCACGCCGGGCAGGGAGGTGAACTCGTGCTGCGCACCGGCAATGCGCACGTTGGTGATGGCGGCTCCCTCCAGCGAGGAGAGGAGGACGCGACGCAGGGAGTTCCCCAGCGTGTGCCCGTATCCGGCCTCAAACGGCTCGGCGATGAAGCGGGCGTAGGTATCGGTGGCGCTTTCTTCCTCTTTTACGAGGGATTTCGGCATTTCAAAACGTCCTAGACGAATCGACATAGATGCAGGGTGCAAACTTGGAACAGCGGATTTTCAGAGGATATTCAGGAAAACAGATTCAGGCGACCACGGGTAGGTGGCCGGTCCGATCCGGATGAATGCTCGTTTTGGCTACTGTTCTCTGCTTGTCTTCTTGGGTCCGCCGGGTTCCCCTTGGCGCAGATGGCCCGCCGGTCGTTGACCGGGAGCCCAAGGACCTACGGCGGCTATTTGGGTTGCGCTTGGGAGGGGCGAAGAAACACTAAGTTTCCCCTCTTGGCAATCCGAAAATGCGGCCTACCCCTTTTTGCCCCTCTTTTTCAGGGAAATTACGCATGTTCCAGCGCCTCGGTCATCACCGCCGCGGTTTTCGCCAGATCGGCCCCGGTATGCGCCAGCGAAAGGAATCCCGCCTCAAACTGGGAGGGAGCGAGGTAAACGCCGCGCGCGAGGCAGTGGTGGAAGAACCGCCGGAAAGCGTCGAGGTCGCTCCGCTGCGCCTCCGCGAGGTTGCGCACGGGGCCGCCGGTAAAAAAGAGGCAGAACATCGAGCCCACCCGCTGGAGGCAGACCGGGCGCGGGGAGCGCCGCAGGGCCGGTTCCAACCGCGCCTCCAGCTCCGCGCCGAGGGCTTCGAGCCGCGCCCAGCCGTTGAGGCGATCCAGCTCCCGAAGTTGCGCCAGTCCGGCGGCAAGGGCGAGGGGATTGCCCGAGAGCGTCCCCGCCTGATAGACCGGCCCGATGGGCGAAAGATAGTCCATCACCTCCGCGCGACCGCCAAATGCCCCTACGGGAAGACCTCCGCCGATCACCTTGCCCAGCGTCGTCAGATCGGGGCGAATGTCATAGAGCGCCTGTGCCCCTCCCCGGGCCACGCGAAAGCCGGTCATCACCTCATCGAAGATCAGCAGCGCCTCATACTCCGTACAGAGGCGGCGTAGTTCTTCCAGAAAGCCCGGCTGCGGAGGGTAAAGACCGGCATTCCCCGGGATCGGTTCAAGGATGACTCCGGCGATCTCGCGTCCTTCCCGGGCGAAAAGCGCACGGAGGGCTTCAATGTCATTAAAAGGGAGCGTGAGAGTCAGCGCCGCGAACGCCGCCGGAACGCCCGCGCTGTCGGGTTGGCCATGAGAAAGCGCCCCGCTTCCCGCCTTCACGAGCAGGTGATCGGCATGGCCGTGGTAGCAGCCCTCAAACTTGACGATCTTGTCGCGTCCGGTAAATCCCCGGGCAAGCCGGATGGCCGACATGGTGGCTTCCGTGCCGGAGTTCACCATGCGTACTTTTTCAATGGAGGGAACGGCGGCGGTAATCGCCTTGGCCATCTCAATCTCCGCTTCATGCGGCGCGCCGTAGGAAATACCGCGCAGCAACTGTCGCCGGAGCCCTTGCAGAACCGGCTCCGGAGCGTGCCCGAGAATGGCGGGGCCCCACGTTCCGACGTAGTCGATGAATTGGTTCCCGTCGACATCCCAGAGGTAAGCGCCCTGCGCCCGTTCGATATAGAGAGGTGTCCCATCCACATTCCGGAAAGCGCGGACCGGGGAGTTGACCCCGCCGGGAATCAGCGCCTGAGCTTCGGTAAACGCGGCGCAGGAACGGGGGTAGCGGAAGGTATCAGAATGAGCGCTCATGGTATGGGGCGGGGAAGTTACTGCTTTTTTGCCTGCGAAGCAAAAAAATCCATTGCAACTTCCCGAAAGCTTGGGCAACCTGTCCGTCCTTTCCGGCGATTCCACCGGAAGCAAAACAAGACGAAGATAAAGGCATAAAGGCGGGGTAGCCAAGTGGTAAGGCCGGGGTCTGCAAAACCCCTATTCGCGGGTTC
>JBEBWR010000079.1:0-12177 GCA_040392045.1 Chthoniobacter flavus
AGCAGCCCGTCCGCCCCAACGGCCCGCACCCCTTCATCTTCGCCATTCACGGCGGCGGGTGGACCAATGGCGACCAGACCAGCTACCAGCAGTTCCTCCCCCGGCTCGCCCCGCTTGGCGTCGCCGTCATCCTCGCGAGCTACCGGCTCGTCCCCGAGGGGCATCCCTTTCCCGCTCCCTACGACGATCTCATCACAGCGCTGAGCTGGCTCAAAGCGCACGGCGCGGAGCATCAGCTCGATACCGACCGCTGCGCCCTCATCGGTTCGTCCGCCGGGGGACACCTCACCATGCTCCTTGCCAGTCGCGGTACCGCCGAGGGCCATTCCCTCCCCCGTATCCGCGCCGCCGCCGAGTATTGCGGCATCCTTGATCTGACCGCTCAATACGAGCATGACACCGCGCGGGGCAGCGCCATGACCATCAATTTCCTCCAGGGTCGCACCCCGGAGGAAGCCCCCGAGCTCTACCGCGCCGCCTCCCCGGTTGCCCATCTGCATGCGCAGATGCCGCCCCTCTGGATTACGCACGGCAGCGCCGACCCCACCGTCCCCATGGCGCAAACCCTCGGCCTGCTCAATCGCCTCCGCGCCTTGCAGCACGACGTGATCTTCCACGAAGCGCGCGATCTGGGGCATACCTTCCGCGACACCACGCCCACCGGCGAAGTCCTCGACCCCATGCAGCTCCTCTTCGAGAGCGACCTGCTGCGCTTCTTTCATCGCACGCTGCTCGCAGATTTGAGTTAGCTTGCGCGATTCGGCATCACCAAAGCCCACCCTCATCAGGGGGTGGGCTTTTTGTGTCGCTCCTCCCCCACAGAATATTTACTGCTGCAACCCCCTCATCCCGTAGGGATTAAACCCATACTTCGTGAGAATACGTATCCCCCAATATTATCTTTTCTGATAGATCCTTCTTAGAAATAGGACTTTTCGCAGATTCAGCAGCGATATCCCCCCTCGTTTTCACTCAATACGTCTTTTTATGAACCTCGTTAATGCTTCGTCATTCACCCGTTTTTTTGCCACCACCTCGCTAGCGCTCCTCATGACGGCCTCGCTTGCCTGCGCTGACGAGTGGAGCGGGGACTACACCATCAACGATTCCCTCACGATCGAAAACGATGATGTTCTGCAAAACACCCCCAGTACAACCGCAGACTCCCTGCTGATTGGCAGCGGCGCGGGCCAATCCGGTGAACTTAACCTCCACGACGACGGCTCGATCATCCTCCGCAGCACTGGCCCCTCCAACAATATCGAAGTAGGATTTAACGGTGGCACCGGCGTCGTAAATATGACCGGCGGCTCTATCAACTACATCGACGATGGCGGCTACAATCGTCTCCGCATCGGCAGCGGCGCAGGTTCAACCGGCACCTTCAATCAGAGCGGCGGCACCGTAGATACCGCCAAAGGCTCCTTCAACATCGGCTATGAGGGCGGCACGGGTACCTACAACCTCTCGGGAGACGCCGCACTCAGCACCAGCAACATCCTCTATCTCGGTCGCGGCGTCAGCGACAGCGGCCCCAGCTCATCGGGTACGCTAACCCTTGAGGACTCTGCAACCTTCGAAATGATCTCTCCAGAGGGCACCGAAGGAACCCTCTACCTCGGTCGCTGGAATAGCTCCGGCACGATCCACCAGAAGGACAACTCCCAAGTCACCGTCGATATCCGGGGCAAGATCCTACTCGGCACAGGCGGAGCCTCCGAAGGCACCTACCTGCTTGATGGCGGTAATCTCTCTATTAACTCACGGTCCTACGGCGTTTACCTCGGCGACAGCGCTGATGCCTCCGGCGAGTTTACTCAAAACGGCGGCACCTCCCTGTTCGACGGAAAGCTCGGCGTTCAGGTCGGCTTCAGCGGCGAAGGTGAGTTCACCCTCAATGCCGGAACCTCCACGGTGAAGCAAGGCATCGATATTGCCAAAAACGCGGGTTCCACCGGCACGCTGAACCTCAACAACGGCATCCTCGAAACCGGCGGCAACATCAGCAAAGGCGCGGGCGATGCCGCCTTCAATCTCAACGGCGGCGAACTTCGCGTCATCGACAACGATGTCACCGTCTCCGTAGCCGCAAACCTCGGCGACGGCACCACCTCGACCATTAACACGAACGGTTTCACCGCCAGCTTCACGCAAGGCTTCACGGGGAATGGCGCCTTTGCCAAAACCGGCAGCGGCGCTCTTGTTGCCGGAGGAACCTCCGTCCTGAACGCCGATTCCTCCAGCGAGGGCGACTTCGTCGTCAGCGGACCCGATAGCACTCCCGCCTCCTTCACCGTTGGCGAAGATATCACGCTGGACATCAACGCGCTGACCGCCGCAGAGAGCAACCTCATCGTCGGCGATGGAGAGAATAACACCGGCACGCTCAACATCAACGGCGGCACCGTTAATCTCCAGAGCACCACCAAAAGCAGCAACTTCGACGTCGGCAGCAACGGCGGAACCGGCGTGGTCAACATGACCGCCGGTGAAGTCAACTCCATTGAGAACGGCGGATATAACCGCATCCGTGTCGGCACCGGCGAAGGCTCCACCGGTACCTTCAACCAGAGCGGCGGTACCGTTGATATTGGTCGCGGCTCCATGAGCATCGGCTACGAAGGCGGCACAGGCACTTACAACCTCTCCGAAGACGCCTCCCTCGCCGCTGGAAATACCGTCCACATCGGGCGTGGCATCCGCACCGGAGGCGGAGAAGCCGAAGGCACGCTTCACCTCACCGACAACGCCTCCTACACCCACGTTGACACCATCGAAGGCTGGCTCTACCTCGGCCGCTGGGATAGTACCGGCACCATCCGTCAGGAGGACAACTCCCAAGTTACGGTGGACGTTAAAGGCGGCATCATCCTCGGTACCGGAGGCAACGCCGAAGGCTCCTACCAGCTCGATAACGGAACGCTCTCCATGACCTCCGCCTATGGCATCCGTCTCGGCGAGACCGAGGATGCCACCGGCAGATTCACGCAGAATGGCGGCACCTCCGTGTTCGATGGAAAATACGGCGTTCAGGTCGGCTTCAGCGGCGAGGGTGAGTTCACCGTCAATGCCGGTACCTCCACGGTGAAGCAAGGCATCGATATTGCCAAAAACGCGGGTTCCACCGGCACGCTGAACCTCAACAACGGCATCCTCGAAACCGGCGGCAACATCAGCAAAGGCGCGGGCGATGCCGCCTTCAATCTCAACGGCGGCGAACTTCGCGTCATCGACAACGATGTCACCGTCTCCGTAGCCGCAAACCTCGGCGACGGCACCACCTCGACCATTAACACGAACGGTTTCACCGCCAGCTTCACGCAAGGCTTCACGGGGAATGGCGCCTTTGCCAAAACCGGCAGCGGCGCTCTTGTTGCCGGAGGAACCTCCGTCCTGAACGCCGATTCCTCCAGCGAGGGCGACTTCGTCGTCAGCGGACCCGATAGCACTCCCGCCTCCTTCACCGTTGGCGAAGATATCACGCTGGACATCAACGCGCTGACCGCCGCAGAGAGCAACCTCATCGTCGGCGATGGAGAGAATAACACCGGCACGCTCAACATCAACGGCGGCACCGTTAATCTCCAGAGCACCACCAAAAGCAGCAACTTCGACGTCGGCAGCAACGGCGGAACCGGCGTGGTCAACATGACCGCCGGTGAAGTCAACTCCATTGAGAACGGCGGCTACAACCGCATCCGTGTCGGCAACGGCGAAGGCTCCACCGGTACCTTCAACCAGAGTGGCGGCACCGTCGACACCGCCAAAGGCTCCTTTAGTATCGGCTACGAAGGTGGCACAGGCACCTACAACCTCTCCAACAACGCCGTGCTTAACTCCGGCAACGTCGTCCACATCGGGCGCGGCATCCGTACCGGAGGCGGAGAGGCCGAAGGCACGCTTCACCTCACCGATAACGCCGCCTTCAACCTCGTCAGCGACGCCGAAGGGTGGCTCTACCTTGGTCGTTGGAACAGCTCCGGCACCATCCATCAGGAAGGTAATTCAGAGGTAACGATTGATCTTGGCGGCGGGGTGGTCCTCGGCGTCGAAGGAGCATCCACCGGCGTTTACCGGCTGGATGGCGGAACCCTTTCGGTCTCCACCAAAGTCGGCGTCCGCATCGGTGACACCGCCGGAGCCACCGGCGAATTCACCCAGACCGGAGGCACCTCCCTCTTCAAGACCAAACCCGTCATCGTCGGCAATGGAGGCATCGGCGCCTTCTCCGTCGGCAACGGCACCGCCACCATCGAGGAAAATATCGAACTCGCGCATGCTGTCGGCTCCAAAGGCACGCTCAACGTCAACGAAGGCGGTATCCTCGAAGTCGGCGGCACCGACGGCATCCGCAAAGGCCAGGGCGAGGCAGAGGTCAATCTCGCCGGGGGTAAAATCCGCGTTGCGGGCGGAAACCTGACCTCCTCCGTCGACATCAATCTGGCGGATGACACCGCCTCTACCATCGATACCAACTCCCTGAGCGCCGCCTTGTCTGGCGAACTTTCCGGAAACGGCGATCTGCTGAAAGAAGGGGCTGGCGTGCTGACGCTCTCGGGCACCAACAGCTATACGGGAACCACCACCGTCACCGCTGGCACCCTCTCCATCGCCTCGGGAGCCACCACCGGCTCCGGAGCCGTCACCGTGGAGGAAGAAGGCACCCTCGCAGGTACCGGAGAAGTCAACGGCGCGGCGACCATCTACGGCAGCCTCAACCCTGGCAACTCTCCCGGCAATCTCACCTTCAACCAAGGGCTGACACTCACCGATACCACCATCACCACCATGGAGATCGGCGGCATCGCAGAAGGTCAGTACGACACCATCACACTGACCTCCGGCGCGTTCGTATATGATGGCACGCTGACGCTCGACATCGTCGGCATCCTCGACGGCCCCATGGACCTCGATCTGTTCCGACTGGACGGCAGCGCCACCGGTACCGGCGACTTCGATACCGTCCTGCTCACCGGCCTCTACGGCAGCGGTAACTTTGTGCAGAACGGCACCACCTGGTCCATCGACATCGACGGAAGCTCCTTCACGTTCGACGCCATTGAAGGTACCCTCGGAGTGGCCCCCATCCCCGAGCCCGGCACCTGGGCTCTGCTGGCTACGACCGCCGCAGGCTTCTGGATGCTCCGCCGCCGTCGGCACGCGGCATAATTCAGCCACAGACGTCTTGAGTATTACCGCCGGATGGGTCCACCCCTCCGGCGGTTTGCTTTTGCTCAGGCCGTGTCCACGAATCGGGATTCGTCCGACCAGGGAGACGCATTTTAGTCGCTCCTTAGCAAATTCGTGGACTAGTGTCCTGTCAGAGAAGTAATTGAAAGAATTCCGAGGTGATTTTTTGAACCTCCAAGGCGCGAGTAAGGGCGGTATCTGAAGGTACCGACCGCACGAGCAACGCCGGAGATTCGGAAAAGCATCCGAAATGATGAAAAGAACCAACCTGACAGGGACACTAGATCGTTTTGCCCGGGATGAATTCCGGCATCAGTCGCGCCGCTTCTCCCGGCTGTGCCTGACCAAGCGCTACCCTGATCGCCAGCCGGGCCGTCTGCTGTACCAGCTGTCGGCGAATGGCCCGATAAAAGGCGGGTGCAGGCAAAAAGTCATCAAAGTAATCATCAGAATCCCGGCAGAGTAGCGCCACCTCCTCGGGAATGCGGACTCCCCGGTAGAGCAGGTAAGTGTAGATTTTCGTAAAGCTCGCCTGTCGGCAGACCAGCCAGGCTGTAGGTCGATCCCGCATCGCCAACATCCGGTCCACTAACCGCTTCACCCCCTCATGCGTCTGATCATGCCCCTCGTAGCGCACGCTAGCCGCGTCCTCCGGGCATCCGTGCTCTCTCACTCCCTCTTCAAATCCGCGGCGGCTCAGTGCATCTTCGCTCTTGAGCGGCTCTGCCAGAATCATCGCCAGCCGCCGATGCCCCCGGCCAATCAGCAGCCCTGCCGCATGACGGCAGACCGCCCGAAAATCGACGCTTGAGCTGGGAAGCCCCGCGGCCTCGTCGCTGACGCCCGATACCACTACGGGCCCCCCCTGCTCCGCACACCAGAGCTGCATGGAGACCAGCGGTGAAACCAGTACCCAGCAATCATGCCGTACCGCTGTCAGCAGCCGCTTGAAGTGCGTGGATACCGCCCCGCTTCGGGGAAACGGCACGAGATGCACCTCCATCTTCACGCCCTGCACCTCCAGATAATGGCGCAGAACCTCCAGCAGCATCAGAATGCGGCGGCGCGAAAGATCGGTTTTATTCGATAACACCACCCCCACCGAGAGTTGATGCGCCTCCCCTCCGCCCGCCCGCACAATCTTCGTCCCCGCCTGCGAACGCTGACCGATCACCCCCTCCGCCTGTAGCTCCCGGATCGCGGCGCGCAAAGTCCAGCGGCTCACCCCGAGCTGCTGCGCCAGCTCACGCTCCGATGGCAGCCGCTCCGTCCATTGCCCCTCCTTCATACGGTCCCGAAGAAAGGCGAGCACCTGCTCAGCGCGACTCTGAAAGACAGGGTTCAGTGCAGACATGGTCTGTTTTTTTAACCATGACATTCTCTTTGAATCAAGCCGCAACCGCCTGTCATCATCCCGGACATGAAACCGTGGTTCTCCCCCACCCCCTCCTATCTTCTGGCGGCTTCCACAGGAGCCGCGCTTCTTTTGACCGCCGGGCTTCAGGCAGCGGAAATCACCTATGACACCACCGGCTCCGGGGCCTACCAGCAGGCCACCAACTGGGCAGGCGACGTCCTCCCCGGAGCAGACGACATCGCGCAGATCGGCAACGCAACGATCAACACCGGCATCCTTAGTATCAATCTCAGCCACGCCGCCTACCCCTCTCCGAAGAACCAGATCCACTCCGCCGCCATCCGCGTTCTCTCCGAGCGCACCAATGATCTCACCCTGCGGAGCAACAATAACAGCAACAGCTCCTACTACCTCTACGGGGCCACGATCAACGACATCGCGGATACCATCCTCGTCAACGAAAGCAGCGCCCATCTCTCCATCGAGCCGCTGACCGGTAATAACAACGGCACCATGAGCCTCGTCCTGCGTGCGGATGAGTCGCACGTCATTCAGGCCCGGGGCAGCGGCGGGATCACCATTCTCGCCCCGATCACCGGCTCCGGCTCCTCGCTGATCATCAACAGCAGCGGCACCGGCGTCGTTACCCTCTCCGGCAGCAGCAGCTACAGCGGCGGCACCACGGTCCGGAACGGAGCCCTCGCCATCACCACAGACAGCGCGATCGGTACCGGAGCGCTCACCCTCGCCGGAGGCAGCGCCTCCATCAGCGCCGGAGTCACTCTCTCCCAGCCCATTCAATTTACCGGAAACGCCGTACTCCAAACAAATTACAACAGCGGCTCCAGCCTTTCCGGCTACCAGGTCGAAAGCGCGCTGGGAGCCCGCAACACCGTCGCCTCCCTTCTCGGCGGGACCACCACCGCAAGCCGCACCCTCACCAGCGGATTCGCTGCTTCCTCCGCCGCCTCCAATGACGAGCTGCGCTCCAGCGATACCTTCACCCTCACCGGCATGGACGGCGACGTCTTCGTTCTGGAGCTGAAGCTCACCGATTCCTCCCTCGGCGAAGGAAGCTACCTCGCCTGGCTGAACGCTGATAACGAATGGGTCAACGCCATTGACGGGAATACCGCTCTCGGCGAAGACGCGCTCTTCAGCTTCAACGGCAGCTTCGACAGCGCCGGAATCACCGCCTCCGCCGACACCCTCGGCTCATGGGGTTATGACCTTGCAAACCAGTCGGTTTGGGCCATTCTCGACCACAATAGCGCCTTCAGTGTGGTCGCGATTCCCGAGCCGGCTACCTTCCTGCTGCTGGCAGGCGGCCTCGGCCTGCTGGCTTTCCGTCACACCCGGCGCCGCTCCCCCCTCCGCTCATGCTCCCTCCCCTCCAGACTTCACGACGCCAAGGGATGACGCTATTGGAAATCCTGGTGGTATTTACCGTCATCGCCGTCCTCGCCCTGCTGTTTTCTCCCGCGCTCGGGCTACTCCGAAAGCAGAGCCAGAATACCCGATGCCTCAACAGGCTACGCCAGTGCGGGGCGCTTCTCACCACCGCCATCACCGAGCAGGGAGGATCGATGAAGTTCTGGTACTCCGGCAGCAACGGCGGCGGCGAATACTGGAATACCTGGCTCGCGGCCCACGGCTACCTCACCATCGCCGACCTTGAGCGGCTGAGCTGCCCCGCCGTCCCCTATCCCAAGGACAATATCAGCGGACGCCACTACGGTATCTATATGGCAAACACCGCCGAAAATCTCGTCGATAGCCATAACGCCGCCGGTGCCCTGCAAGGCCGCGCTTACCGCGTCAACCTGCGCACCATCGCCGCCCCCGCCAGCACCATCTTCATGGGCGACAGCATCAACTCCGCAGGCGCCCTCTCCATCCGCATCTTCCGCTCCGACTCCAGCAGCTTCACCTCGGGCGCTTTTCACCAGCGCCATCAGAAACAGGTCAATCTCTTCTTCTACGACGGCCACGCCGAAAGCGCAAAGCCCGACCGCCTCTACGCCCTCGGCGTCCGGCGGGTCTACGACAGCCAGCTCCAGCCCCTAACCCTTACGCCGTAATGCCCTGCCGAATCCCTCCCCTGCTCGTCTGCGCCCTTCTGCTGGGTCCGTGGCCTCTCTCCGCAGAGGAAGCGCCCGCGTACCAGTCGCACTTTGAAGACAGTCTCCATCAGGCCGCCGGATTCACCGACTGGAAGCTCTCCGACCCGCCCGGCGAGAGCGCGATCAGCCTCGTCCCGCTCGGCCCGGACGACACTGCCGCCGGTTCCCCTGCCGCCCTGCGGATCGAGTGTGAGGCCTCCCGCGCGCCCGTCCGCGCATCCCAGAGCGCCGACCTCTTCCGACTGGAGCCGGAGCGGCCCTACGTGCTGCGCGTCACGCTCCGTACCCCGCGGCTGGAGCCGGGCACAAAGGCCCGGGTCCGCTTCTTTGTCACCGACTCGCGCTGGCAGTGGAGCAGCCCGTCGCTACTGGTCAAAGAGCCGCAGTCCGAATGGCACACCCTTGAGCTTCCCTTTGCCGCGCCTGCCGAGGGCGGCCCCTTTTTCCGCGTCCGCTTTGAAGCGCTGCATACCGCTCTTCAACTGGAAATTGCCAAAATCTCCGTCATCCCCGACTCCACCCACCCGTAGTCATGCCCCTCCCCCGTCCTCTCCTTTACGCCCTTGCCTTCTCCGTCCTGCTGACCGGATCGCTTCCCGCCGGGAACACCGTCACGCTGGAAGAGGTGGGTCGAAATAACATCCTGCCCAATGCCGCCCTCGCCCCCGCGCAAACGCCCAACTCCGTCCGGAGTTGGACGGTGCACCCCTCCGGCAGTCCGCTCATCCGCCCCCAGGCCGACGGATTGGAGCTCGCCTCCGGCGCAGCCGTTCTCGGCCTGCACAGCCGGAAGATCACCGTAGAGGCCGGGCAGCCCTACTCCTTCGCCCTTGATGTGAAGCAGGAGAATATCCACTACGGCTTCGACATGGGTACGCGCATCGTCTTCATCTGGCACCGCGACGGCGGCGCGCGAACCCCCGAAAAGCTCGACCTCATCGACGGCAGCTTCGACTGGCAGACCCGCACCTACAGCATGATGGCCCCCGAGGGAGCCACCTCCGTAGAGATCCGCCTGAGCAAATCCGGCTCTCCCGGTACCGTCTACCTCCGGAACGTCCGGCTCGCGAAAGGTGTCATCACGGTAGGGATGGAAGAGATGCGCGTTACCGATTTCATCCGTTGCGAAGCCTCCTTCGCCTTTCTCCGGTCGCACCTGCGCGACCTGATGGCGGACAAATCCGAGCTACACCTTCCCGGCGCCGAGGAGCGGCTGGCAAAGCTGGAGGCAAAAATCGCCGGGAATATCGCCACGGTTCAGAGCGACCTCAAAGCCCGTGGCCTCACCGCCACTCCCAAGGAGCGGCGGGAGATCGTCTGGACCGAAATGCTCCGGGGAAACGTCGGCTACCGCATCTCCCCCGGCCTGCCCTATTATCAGGAGTGGAAGGCGCTCCGCGATGAAGTCGCCGCCTTTGCGCAGGAGATCAACGACTGGATCGCCGGGGAAAACGTCACCCGCCTGAATAAAGCCATGACGGAAGCCTTCGGCAGCGCCCCCGGCTACGCGCTCGGCATCTCCAGTACCATGCTCAAAACGCGACGCGACGCCCCCTACCTCGGCCCCGTCGCCGCAAAGGCCGATCTCGCCCTCGCTCTTGACGAAGAAGAAGGCATTCAGCTCACCCTCTCCGCGCTCGACGCTCCACTCAAAGACGTCGCCATCTCCGCCGGTCCCTTCACCGGCAAGGACGGCGCGACCCTCCCCGCGTCCGCCGTCGCCATTCACCGCATCGACTTCGTCCAGACCAATCCGCCGCAGTACTTCGCCGCAGGGCCCGTCGGCTGGTGGCCCGACGTCGTCTTCCCCGCCAGCACGGCAGCCACCATCGCCAAGGGCGGGAATCAGGCCTTCTGGGTCACCATCGCCACCCATGAAAAAGGGATCGCTCCGGGAGACTACCAGGGCGAAGTCACCGTCTCCATCGATGGGAAAGCCGCGCACAAAGTCGCGGTGAACCTCCGCATCTGGGACTTCACGGTGCCGCGCACCTTCGAAGTCGTCGGCTGCTTTCATCCCTACATGCTGAAGAACTTCTACCGCTGGAAGCAGATGAAGGAAAATGTCGTCGCCGACTGGAATCGCTTCATCGTCCGCAAACGGTGGAACCCCACGCTCTTTTTCTCAAACAGCCTGACCCCGAGCGGCAGCGCGCTCACCGCCGCGATTCAGGAAGGGCTCAACTCCATCAACCTCTTCGATCCCTCCAAGCAGCTCGACCGCAGCAGCAGCCGCACCTACAGCTGGCCCACTCCCGGGCAGGAGCAGGCCATTCGCGACCTCGCCCGCAAGAGCAAGGAAGAGTTTCTCGCCGCCGGAGGCGATCCCAAAAAGACGCAGCTCTACTTCATGGCCTTTGACGAGCAGCATGACCGGAAACAATACGCGCTGATGAAGCACGTCTTCAAGCTTGCCAAAGAAGTGGTCCCGGAAGCCAAAACCTATACCTCCACCACCTACCCGCCGCTGGACGATCTCGTCGGCGCGGTCGATGTCTGGACGCCGCTGCTGGGTAGCGAATCCGAAGACCTGCTCGCCCGACAGGCCGCCGGAGACGACGTGCACTTCTACGTCTACGCCATGCCCTTCCGTCCCTACCCGAACCCCTCGCTGATCGACTATCACGGCGCCGACTCCCGCGTCACCTACTGGCTCGCGGCCACCAAGGGCTACAAAGGCTTCTTCCACTACCTCTTCAACGGATGGAAGCTCAACAACGACCTCCCCGGCCCCCGCTGGCCCGAAACGTCGTGGATTCCCCACAGCAGCCAAAATCAGCGAAGCCGGAACGGCGCGGGCTACTACCTCTACCCCGGCCCGGACGAGCAGCCGATCGCCTCCGTCCGCATGGAGCTGAGCCGCGACGGCATGGAGGATTGGGAGCTGATCACCCTCCTCCGGGAACGCATCGCGCAGACCGAAAAAGCCGCTCCCGATGCCCCCGCTCTTGCGGACGCCCGCGCCGTCCTCGCCGAAGCGCTCGCCATCGCCCCCGCGCTCGACACCTTTACCCTCGACATGGATCGCATCCTCGCCACGCGCACCCGCGTTGCCGAAGCCATCCTGAACCTGAAACACCCCTGACCCGTTTTGAACCTCTCCTCGCTCCCTACCCTGCACCGGCAGGTCATCCACCGCGGTTACGACCGACAGAGCTGCCTCGTCCACGCGCGCTGCGGATTCATCCCCGACGGTCCCATGATCGTCACGCTCCAACACTGCATCATGGGGAGCCACGCAGGCGTATGGGATCTCTTTGATGGCATCTCCACGCTCCGGAGCGACGACGGCGGATGCAGCTGGTCCCCGCTCACCCGGCAGCCCGTCTTCGATCGCTGGCAGGAAGAGAACGGCGACGAACTCGCCGTCTCCGACTTTACCCCCCAGTGGCACCGCGCCACCGGTCAGCTCCTCGGCCTCGGCCATACCTGCCGCTACCGGGATGGCCGCCTCGCCCCCCTTCCCCGCCATCGCCATACCGTTTATAGCGTTTTCGATACCGCTTC
>JBEBWR010000080.1:0-12176 GCA_040392045.1 Chthoniobacter flavus
GAATACGTACATCGGAACACCGGGAAAAACTGGTTCCATTTTTTTCCCAGCCCCCATTGGATAGGGGGATATCCCGGCAGAGTATGCGGAAAACCCGGTGAAGTCGATGCAACAAATCGCCGGGTGCCCCGCCGGGCAGAACAGGAAACAGGAATCAGACAGTCTTTGCATGAATAGGGGGTAGCACGGACCGGGTGGAAACCCACGGCCATCTCCGAAGGTCGGCCCCCCCGGGGCAGGAGCAATCACTGCCTGCCGATACGGTGTCATCGGGCTGGTTTCCTCCTGAAAACCCCGGGGCACGAATCGTATGCCTTTTTTGGAAGTTCCTTTCTTCGAGATGAATCCGCTACGGAGGCAGAGACTAGAGGAACGCCCTCCAGTGGCGCAATCAGAATCGGCCCCGTTGCAGCACTGGAGGAATCCCTGACTCTTTCAGGCTAAAAACGCTTGGGCGTCAGGGATTTCCGGATAGCGAAGGCAGGCAGCAAATTGTGTCGATTTGAGCGATAACCGTTTCGTAACCACGGCGCGTTCATCAGCCATCTCCGGCCGGGCGCCCCAGCAAGGAGGCAGGAATGAATCATGTGATTGACACACCCCTATCATTTATCCCCCCCGCCGACCGCAAGCGGCTCAAGCTATTGCAAACCCTCGACCCTCATCACCCGTGGACCTCGCCCGACGACGAGTTGCACTGCGTCCTCTGCGAGCGCACTGTCAGTGGTCGAACCGTCCGCGTCGTGCGCCAGCGCAACGGGACGCGCCGCCTTGTCTGTCCCACCCCCGGCTGCGTCGGTACGCCCGCCGAGTGGGTACATTCGGGCAACCCCCTCATCTCCGAGGAAGCGTGGCACGACTGGGCGCGCCTGATCACCACGCTGCACGAACCGTGCGGTCGCCGCAGGGTCGTCCGCCGGGTACGGCCTGAAATCGGGCTGGCAGCGGCAGGGTGGCGAGGGTAGATTCCCCCGCGTGACCGACAAATCCGCCCTGCGCACCGAAGTCCGCCAGCGCCTTGACCTGCTCTCCGCAGCCGAACGCGCCGGGCGTTCCCGCCGGATCTGCGAGCGCCTGCGAGCGCTTCCGGCATGGCAGCGCTCGCGCCGTGCGGCGATCTACTCCGCGCTGCCCGACGAGCCGGACCTCTCCGCGCTGCTGGAGGAGAGCGGTCCTCGCCTCTGCTTTCCGAGGATCACCGGGGACGCCCTTGTATTCCTCGACGTCCGGGGGGCTCACGATCTGGAGCCGTCCCGCTGGAATCTCCTTGAGCCGGTCTACCGTCCTGAAGCCGTGGTTCCCCTCGCGGAGATGGATCTGCTGCTCGTCCCCGGCGTCGCTTTCACGAAGGACGGGCATCGCATGGGACGCGGACGCGGCTACTACGACCGCCTGCTGGCCAGCGACGGCTTTTGCGCCGAGACCATCGGCGTCTGCTTTCGCGAGCAGCTTGTCGCGTCGCTCCCGCTGGAGTCACACGACCTGCCGGTCAATGCCGTGATTGCGGAGTAGCCGTCTTCCCGAACTGCGCCAGCAGCGTGTCGCATTCCGCCGCCGTCGGAGCCTGAATGATCAGCACTTCGCTCCCCTCCAGCTCCTGGACGAGCATCGCCGCGCGGCCCTCGTGCTCCAGCTGGCGGGTCGATTCATCGCGCTTGTCCAGCTCAGCCCCGAAGCGCTGAGTCAGCATCCGGGCGGCCACCGTGGCAAACTCCGTCGCCTCCGAGGCGTCCTCCCAGAGCGTGCGCCAGACCACCGCTTTTCCTCCGCGATAGACGAGGTAGCGATCCCCGCGCCATCCCTCCGCTGCGCGGCGCGCAAACTCGCTCTGCCCCCATTCGCTCAGCAGGATGCGCACGCCGAATTCGCCCAGCACATTGTCAAAGCTTGGCTTCTCCCCCTGCCACTCCAGCGACGGCCATTCCACGGGGATCGGCTCCTCCCCCGCGAGGTATTTCTCCGGGTGCAAAATCTGGGTGGTGGAGGCGGGGACGCGGCGGAATGCCTGATCAATCGGCTGGAAGCCGCCCTCTTCGCTTGCCTCCTGAAGCGCGGCGCAGAATTTCGCCCCCTCCATGTAAGGGAAAAGGAGCGATTCCCGCAGCAAGCGAGGCGCGGAGGCGATCTTCTCCATATTCTGCGAGAAACTGGCGAGCACCGCCTGCATCGCTGCCTTGCTGTCGAGCTTCTCCACCATGTAGAGCTGCATCTCCACCGTGGCATCGCCCTCCACGAGCGCGCTTGCGGCGATGGCCCGGTCGTCATTCGTGCGCAGCTCCAGCGGCAGGTTTTTGATCGAGAAATGCTGGTCCTGAAGCGCGTGCGTCAGCTCATGGGAGAGGATCACACGGTTCTGCGCGTTTGAGAGCGAGGCTCCCGAGAACATGAAGAGCTTGTGCGTATGCTGATCGTAAAACGCGGCGATCTGCTCGCTGAGGAGGTCGATGTAGACCTGCTTGAGCGGGAAACCTTCTGGGAGCAGGCCAATCGCCACATAACCCGCCACCATTGCGTCAAACTCCTCGTCGGTGAACTGCTCGGCGAACTTCCCTTCGAGAACCTTCCCGATCTCGCTCCGGTTGAGCACGTTGTAGCTGACCGGCTCCTTGAACTCCAGCCCACGGATGCGCGCGGTGTCGCGCTCGATCTTCTTTCGCCACTGCTCCTCGGAGAGCGCGTGCTTCTCCTCCGAGTACAGTTCCATCCGCTCGCGGAGCTGGCTGGTCGCCTTCTCCAGATCGGCTTTCGACGGAGCGTCCGGGAGGGAAGGCGCGATGTGCTCGGGATCGATCTTGACGACTTCGCTCTTCAGTCGGGCGTATTCGTCGGCGAGAAGGGCGATCTGCCGCTGCTCAAACGCAGCCTCCCGGGCGCGTTCCTGACTCCAGTGAACCCCTCCCCAGCCGATAAGACCGGCAGCGGAGGCGGCGAGAATAAGGGCGAAGGCTTTGCTGGCTTTCATGACCGGGGGAAGAGAGAGTGGGAAAAGGAGGGTTACTTGCGCCGCGACTTGCCGGTGGTGTGAACGAGCGTCCCGTTCTTGTCGTAGGTGTCGATGCCGAGCACCTTGCCCTCGCCGCTCAGGCGGTAGATCTTGCGCTGGATCACTTCGCCTTTCACCGTGTAGTCGCGATGCTCAATGATATTTCCCATGGCATCGCGGACGAACTGAAAGCGGCTGAGCGGCTTGTTGTCCGGCCCGTAGACCACGCCGCCGTTCTGGCGGCCTTCGTCGTCGAGGGTGAAGATCGTGCGCCGGAGCACCTTTCCGGCCTGATTTACCAACCGCTCTTCCGAGGTCCGCTCGGCGAAGTTCGTAATGGTGTCCGTCTTGCTCCCATCGGGGTGAACGACGCTGGTGACCTTGATATTGGCTTCTTCGGCTCCGGCAACGGCGGCAGCGGCCAGCAGGGCGAGGGCGGCGAAGGCGAGGCGTTTCATGGGTGATAAGGAGGGGAAGGTGAGGGGCAATATCAGGGGCGCTGCCGGATTCGTCAATGGGGCATCGCCGGGAGCGCTTCCGCGGGCAGGGGCTGGCCCTCTGCGTCCGCGCCGTCCTTGCGGTTGAATTGCAGGTCGTAGAGGCGGCGGTAGTGTCCGTTTTTCTCGAAAAGCTCCGCGTGCGTGCCGACCTCCATGATCTCGCCGTTCTGCATGGCGACGATCCGGTCCGCCTTGAGGATCGTGGAGAGCCGGTGGGCGATGGCGATCACCGTACGCCCCTGCGAGAGCCGCTCCAGCGCGAGCTGGATCTGCTGTTCGCTCTCGGAGTCGAGCGCGCTGGTGGCTTCGTCGAGCAGGAGGATCGGGGCGTTGCGCAGCAGAGCGCGGGCGATGGCGAGGCGCTGCTGCTGGCCGCCGGAGAGGTTGCACCCCTTGTCGCCGATCACCGTCTCGTAGCCATTGGGCTGCTCCAGGATGAAGTCATGTGCAAAGGCCTGCTCGGCAGCGGCGTAGACCTCCTCGTCCGTGGCGTCGAGCCGCCCGTAGCGGATGTTTTCGAGGATCGTCGTGTGAAAGAGGAAGGTATCCTGGCTGACAATGGCGATCTGCTGGCGCAGCGACGCCTGCGTGACCCCCCGGATATCGTGGCTGTCGATGCGGATGCAGCCCTCCTGCGGATCGTAGAAGCGGAGCAGAAGCGAGAGCAGCGTGCTCTTGCCCGAGCCGCTCGTGCCGACCAGCGCGCAGGTGGTCCCCGGCGTGATCGAGAGATTGATCCCCTTCACGGCCACGCGTCCGGGGAGGTAGGAGAAGCCGACATCGCAGAACTCGATGGCTCCCTTCGCCGGAGGCAGCACGGTCGCGTCCGGGGCGTCCTTCACGTTCGACTCCGTGCGCATCAGCTTGAAGATCCGCTCCGTCGCGCCCAGCGCCTTCTGGATCATCATTTGAATCCGACTCAGCTTCTTCGCCGGATCGTAGAGCATGAACAGACCCATCATCAGGCTCAGAAAGCGGTCCGCAGAGATCCCGGCGGCCCAGACATAAACCATCGCCAGCCCTACGCCGATCGCCGAGATCGACTCGATGGACGGAGCCACCAGCTCAATCGCTTTGCGAACGCGCACCGAGGTCTTGAACTGCTCGTTGCTCGCTTCCCGGAAATCGTTGATCTCGTCCTCCTCCCGCGAGAGCGCCTTCACCACGCGGATACCGCCAAAGGCTTCGTGCAGGATCGTCATCATATTCCCCGCGCCTGCTTCTTCATCCGCTCCCCCCCGGCGCACCCGCTTGCCAAAGACGATGACCGGTACGAGGCAGACCGGGAAGAGGACCAGACTGACGAAGGTGAACTTCGGGTCCATATACAGCAGGGCTGCAAGGGCGCCGATAATGGTCGCGGGCTGCGTGACCAGATCGCTGCTGACCTGCGTGAGCGCCGCCTGCGCCATGCGGGAGTCGTTGATCACGCGGGAGATGAGCTGCCCCGCCTGCGCTTTGTTGTAGAAAGTGATCGACTGCGACATCAATGCCCGGAAGAGGGCGTTGCGCAGATCGGTCAGCAGGCGCAGGCTGACCCATGAGACGTTGTAGGAGTTCAGAAATGAGAGGAAGCCGCGCAGGATAATCGCGGCGGGGATCAGCGCGCAGGTCCAGATCACGCTCTCAATCGGGACGGCCTTCACCGCCTCCCCCGCCACCTCCACAGCCTTATCTCCCCCACCCGAATTCAGGAAACCCATGATCGAGGGCTTCGCCGCACTGCCACCGCTCGGAAAGACCACGCTGGTAACGTGTTGAGTCACAAAGATCAGCGCCGCGCTCGCCCCGCCCGCTCCGGCACCGCAGAGCAGGCCGAAGATAAAGCGCCACTTGTACGGCTTCAGGAAGGGGAGCAGATCAAGATACGGCCCCCACATCGCCTTGATGAGCTGAAAAAAGCTCAGCTTCGGCTTCTCCTTTTTCGGCTTGGAGACGGGGGTGGGATCGGGCGGAGCGGACATGTACGGGAAAAAGGTAGCGGGATTGCGCCAAATGTCTACATCAGCGAATCCACGGCGGCGATCACCTGCGCCGTGGTGATGTCGCTCAAGGGGCGACGGGTGAAGCGCGGGGAGAACGGCGCGGCCTCTCCCCCGGCGGCAAGCGTGACGACAGCGGCATGCCGCGCCCGCCAGTGGAACGGGTTCGTCTGCCCGAAAAGCGATACCTGCGGGGTGCGGAAGGCCGCGCCGAGGTGCACCGGGGCCGAGTCCATACTCAGCAGCAGCCGGGCATCGCGGATCAGCGCCGCCAATACCGGCAGGCTCATCCGGCCCGTCAGGTTGTGCACCGGTGTTTTCATCGCCGCCGTGAGCAGGTCGAGATGCGCCTTTTCAAAGGAGTCCGCGGCCCCGGTGATGACACACGGGAGATTGTAGGTCCGCTGGCAGTGATCAATCACCGCGGCCCACCGCTCGGGGACCCAGTATTTCTCCACCCGGGCCGTCCCCGGATGGACGACGATGTACGGCCCCGTGATCTCCTGCGAGGCGAGCAGCCGCTTCGCTGTCTCTACGGCGTCCTCCGGGATCGTAAGCGTGATCGGCGTCTCCCGCGCTTCCTCCCCGATGCCGAGCGGCTTGAGGAGGTCGAGGTAGTGGTCTACGGTGTGATTCTCGCGCACGCTGGAGTCGACCAGCTCGTTGTAGAACATGGCGCGGGTCCGCGAGCGCTGTACCCAGCCGAAGGTGATCCGGCGGCTCGCCTTGGAGAGCACGCTCAGGAGCGCCGAGCGGTCGTTGCCCGTGAAGTCGAGGCAGATATCATAGTTCCGCAGCGCGAGTTTGATAAACGTTGCCGCGTTTTTCCGGCGGTTGATCACGACGGTCTGTGAGACGGCGGGGATGGTCGGGAGCAGCCCCGCGCATCCTTCCATGACGCAGAGCGTGATGGAGGCGTCGGGATACTTCTGGCGGAGAGCAACAAGGGCTGGCGTGGTGAGGATGAGATCGCCGATGCGCTTGAGTTGGAGGACAAGGATTCTCATGTAGGGAGAGAGGAGGCCGTCAGCATCCGTGGCGGGCCAGGGCGACGCGATAGGCGTCGAGCAGTCGTTGTCTGAAATGATCCCACGTGTATTGTTCTTCCATCAGGCGTCGGCCTGCCTGACCCATCTCTACCATTCGCGCGGGGTGATGATAAAGGTTTTCCAGCGCCCCTGCGATGGCGTCCACGCTTTCCGGGGGGATGACCAGCCCCGTTTCCCCGTCGCGCACCACGTCGCCCGACTCCCGCGTGGCGATCTGGGGCAGCCCGCAGGCGGCGGCTTCGTAGGTCGTCTTCGCGCTCCCTTCGCACGAGGAGGGGAGAATATGGAGGGATGCCGTCTGGTACGCCTCCTCGGGCCGGGGGAGGAACCCCGCCAGCCGCACGCTCGGCGTGGAGAACTCCTTGAGCGCCTCGCGTATCTCGTCGTGTACCGCGCCCACCAGCAGCAGTTCCGCGTCCTTGAGATTGAGCTTTTTCCATGCTTCGAGCAGGAGATGCACCCCCTTGCGCCGGATTAGCGCCCCGACAAAGACCACGCGAAAGAGCGGCGGCGGACGTTCCGCCGGGGTAAACCGCCGGACATCGACCCCCCGCTCCAGCTTGTAGAGCCGCTCGCGTTCCACCCCGGCGGCGAGAAACGTCTCCACCGCCTTTTCCGAGAGCACGAGGATCAGATCCGCCAGATCGTATTCCTCCAGCACCCGCTGGCGGCTCACCAGCAGGTAGTCGCGCCAGCGCTTCGGTAGCGGCTCCAGCTCCCGGCGGCGTTCGCTGGCCGTAAGGCGCTGCTTTACCTTGCCCTTGTCGCGGTGCCACGTCGCGATTTCGAGTACCGAGGGGATGCCCCGGCGCTTCGCCTCGCGCAGCGTCAGCAGGCTGTCGCCGGACCATCCGTGAAAAAAATCGTATCCTCCCGCCGCCAGTTCCCGCGCGGCCACCCAGTCGAGGTACTTCCGCTTGGCTCCATAGTAGTGTGGACTGGCGAAGCCCGAGAGCGCCCGTACGGGATGCGCCTCCAGACTGCGAATGCGCCCGGAGGGGATATCCGACTGACGATTCCCATACGCCAGCGCCTTCTCCAGTACCCCCGCCTCGTGCAGCCCCCGGAGCGATTCGTGCACCACGCTGTCGAGACCGCTGCCACCCACCCTCGCAGAAGAGGTGTAGAGAACGTGTCGGGGAAGCGGAGTCATGAACGGGTTTTTTCTGGTTTTCGCTGCTGGATGGAACCTTTATGCTGCCTTTCCCATGTTTTCAACCCTTTGCCGCACGCTCAGCGTTTCTCCCATCGTATGAAGATCGGGCTGACACGACGGGGGTACTCCCCCACCGGCGGGGCCGAGGCGTACCTCCGGCGGTTTGCCGCCGCGGTGGTGGAGGAAGGGCATGACCCCGTCCTTTTCCCCACGAGCCGGTGGGACGCCTGGCCGGGGCGTCAGCTTGCCGCGCTCCCGGGGCGCTCCCCCAAGGCCTATGCCAATGCCGTGCGCACCGCCATGCGCGAAGGCGCGTGCGATTACCTTTTCTCTCTGGAGCGCGTCTGGAGCTGTCATGCCTATCGCGCGGGCGACGGCGTGCACCGCGCCTGGCTGGAGCGGCGGAAGCGGCATGAGCCGTTCTGGCGGTCGTGGACGCGGCGATTCAGCGGGAAGCACCGCGAACTGCTCGCCCTCGAAGCCGCGCTTTTCTCCCCCGAGGGGGCCGGGCAGGTCATCGCGAATTCCGGGATGGTCCGGCAGGAGATCATCGCTTCCTACGGCTACCCGGCGGAGCGCATCCATGTCGTCTACAACGGCCTGCCCCTCGTCCCCGAGCCGCTCCCCGGCGAACGCGCCCGGGCGCGGGCAGCGCTGGGAGTGCATGACCACGCCTCCCCGCTCATCCTCTTTGCCGGAAGCGGCTGGGAGCGCAAAGGCCTGCGCTACGCCATCGACGCGGTGAACCTGCTCAACGCCCAGCCTGCTCCCGCAGGCAGCGCCGCGCCGCAGCTCCTCGTCGCCGGACGGGGCAGCCGCCGCGCCCTGCCCGACTCCGCGCATGTCCGATTCCTCGGCCCGATCCGCTCCGTCTCCGAGATGCAGACGCTCTACGAAGCGGCGGACCTCTTCCTGCTGCCGACGCTCTACGATCCTTTCTCCAACGCCTGCCTCGAAGCGCTGGCCGCCGGCCTGCCCGTCATCACCACCACGGCGAACGGCTTCTCCGAGATTATCCGCCCCGGAGAGGAGGGCGAAGCCATCGACGACCCGGCGGACGTCTCCGCCCTCGCCCGGGCGCTCCGCGACTGGATCGACTCCGAGCGGCTCGTCACCCTGCGCCCCCGGCTCCGGACCCTGGGCGCGCGCTATAGTATCGAGGCGAACGTGGAGGCCACGCTCGCTCTGCTTCAGGAGACCCGGGGATAGCTGCCGAGCAGCTTGACCCGGGTGGCCGCCTGCTCCAGCTCCGAGAGGGCCTGCGCCAGCGCGGGGTCGCTTGCATGGCCCTCCAGATCGACGAAGAAGAGGTACTCCCACGCTTTCTTTCGCGAGGGACGACTCTCGATCTTGTTCATCGAGATGCCGAGGCGGTTGAGCGGCTCCAGAGCGGTGAAAAGCGCGCCGCTTTCGTTGCGTACGCCGAACATGACCGACGTGCAATCCTCGCCCGTGGGCGGGCAGGCGCTCTCGCCGATGACGAAAAAGCGCGTCGTGTTATTCGCAAAGTCCTGAATCCCGGACTCCAGAATGTTCAGATCGTAAAGCTCCGCCGCCATCTGTCCGGCGATGGCGGCCGCGCCCTCCTCCGCCGCGGCGAGCTGGGCCGCCCGGGTATTGCTGGAGGCTTCCACCAGTTCGGCGTCCGGGAGGTGCTGCCGCAGCCATTGGCGACACTGGCCGAGCGACTGCGGATGGGAGTAGACCTTGCGGATCGCCTCGCGGGGCCCTTTGGAGAGCAGGTGATGATTGATCCGCAGGAGGACCTGTGAATTCACCTTGAGGTCCGAGTGCATGAACTCGTCCAGCGTCAGGGCGACGGCGCCCTCGGTGGAGTTCTCAATCGGGACGACGCCGAAATTCGCTTTCCCGCTGGCCACGGCGCGGAAGACATCGGGGATCGTCGTGCACGCGGCATATTCCACGCTGGAGCCGAAGCGGTTCCGCGCGGCTTCATGCGAGTACGTCCCCGCTGGTCCGAGATAGGCGATGGTGAGGCCGTTCTCCAGCGCGTAGGAGGCCGACATGATCTCGCGGTAGATGGCGCGTACCGCCGGGAAGGGGAGGCGGCCGCCCAGCCGGACGTTCTTCTCTTCCAGCGACTTGAGCAGCGCCCGTTCGCGCTCCGGGGCAAAGATCGCTTCGCCGGTGCGCTGCTTGATCTCGCCCACTTCATGCACCAGCTCGGCGCGGCGGTTCAGCAGCTCAATCAACTCGGAGTCGATGGCGTCGATTTTTTTTCGGACTTCAGTCAGCGACATGGGGCGGTTCAGTGGGTTCGGGTTCCGGAAGCGGTTCGGGTTCAGAGTGGGCAGGTTCGTCGAAAGGCTCGGGATCACCGGCGGGGAGCGGCGTTTCCTCCATCGCGCTCTCTCCGTCCGGTTCCTCTTCGTTCTCCTCCGTCGGCTCTTTCTCCGGCGTCTCCTCCTCCTGGGGAGGCGGTTCGTCGTAGGGTAGCTCGGGCTGGACGGGGAGGCGGCGCAGTTCGCTGCTGTTGGGCAGGTCTTCGAGGTTGCGCAGGCCGAAGTGATCCATGAAAACCTCGGTGGTCTCGTAAAGCAAGGGGCGTCCGGGGATTTCCGCGCGTCCGGCGATCCGGACGAGGCTGCGCTCCTGAAGGCTCTGCATGACGCCGTCGACCGCCACGCCGCGTACGGCTTCAATCTCCGCCTTGGTGATCGGCTGGCGGTAGGCGACAATCGCGAGCGTCTCCAGCGCCGGGCCGCTCAGGCGCGACGGCTTGCTCTCCGGGTAGAGCTGGCGCACCCAGATGCCGAAGTCGGGCCGCGTGACAATCGCCCAGCCGCTCGCCTGCTCCACGAGCTGAAAGGCGCGGTTGGTCCGGATATAGTCAATGCGCAGATCCTCCAGCGTGGCGGAGATATCAAGCTCCGTGGTTTCCGACAGCACGATCACCGCGCCTTCGTCGGAGTCGTCCAGCGCGGTACGCAGCGCGGTCTGCATCTCCTTGATCGAGAGAGGCTTCTGCGAGGCGAAAATCAGGGCTTCGAGGACTTCCTTCAGCAGGGTCATGACACGCGGTTGAGTTCGATTTCAGCGAAGGGTTCCGGCTGGACCACGCGGATCTGCTTGAGCCGGATCAGCTCCAGCAGGGCGAGAAAGGTGACCACCATCTCGGTGCGCGACACCGTGGAGGCAAACAGCTCGGAGAATTTCAACGGGATGCCCGGACGGGTGAATTTCAGGACAAACTCGATCTTGTCCGACACCGTGAAGCTCTCCTCGAAGATTTCCGCGAGGTTCTCCTGTTTCTTCGTCTTTTTGAGCGCCTTCTGGAACGCGGCGATCAGGTCAAAGATGCTGACTTCGGCAATGGGCCGGTCCGGTTCAATATCGGGAGCGTCCGGCAGGCGACGGTAGATCTGGCTCTGCACGGCTTCGCGCTCGCCGAGCTGCGCGGCGGCTTCCTTGAATTTCTTGTATTCGAGGAGCTGGCGCACGAGTTCCCAGCGCGGGTCTTCCTCCTCCGCGCCTTCCTCCGGCGGAAGCTGCGAGGGGGGCAACAGGCTGCGGCTTTTGATGTAGATGAGCTGCGCCGCCATGACCACAAATTCCCCGGCAATATCGATGTCGAGCACCTTGAACGCGTCGAGGTACTCCAGATACTGCTTTGTGATGTGCTCAATGGGAATGTCGTAAATGTCGATCTCGTCGCGCCGGATCAGGTAGAGCAGCAGATCCAGCGGACCCTCGAACACTTCGAGCTTCACTTTGTAGTCTTTATCCATCAGGGAAAGTGCGAAGCGTAGCCGGACCCGCAAAAAAACGAAAGTCACTTCGTGACGTTCTTCGCGCTGCCGCGCGGGTCGGGCGGCGCCCGACTCTTCGGAGCGGTACCTTTTGGTAGCTACACGGCTCTTTTTTGGGGGCTCACGCGGCGGGGCGGAGGAGGAGAGTAGGAAGGGTAACGGCCGGGAGGTAAACCTGCGGACTTCCGAAGAGCGACATTTTGGGCCAAAAAGTGCCTTTTACGCCGATTTGAGCCGTTACCTTAACAGACCCTAACCAAGCGCCGGGCTACCCACCGCTGGCGTCAGCCAGCCTGAACCCCACGCAGTGGGTGCGGAAAGGCATCCGCGCGCTTCTGGAAGGCGAGAATATCGCGGTTGAGGATCTCCCCTTCGCGAATCTCCACGGCCCGGCTCAATACCGCGTCGGCGCTCCAGCCTTCCGGTCCTGTCACGGCTGCTCCGAGATAGGGGAGCAGCGCTCCGGAGATCTGCCACGTAGCGCTATCCCAGAGGTAGGAGGGGGTGTGATCGACGGCGTAGTAGTAGAAATGCCCAAGCCGTTCGATCGGCGCGTCAAAGGAGGTGGCGTGGGAGAAGGGAAAGCCCATCCCTGTGTCGCAGCTTACGTCGATGATGAGCGCATTCTTCCGTAGGCGGCTTTCTTCGCCGGGACGGACAAAGAGGTACGGCTTGAGCGGGTTCTGGAAGATGCCGTTTACAATGACATCGGCCTCCGCCAGCAGGTCGATAAGCG
>JBEBWR010000081.1:0-12131 GCA_040392045.1 Chthoniobacter flavus
CTCTTCCCTTTCGAGCATTAGTTATGCTTCAATCGCGGATGCCTTCGACCTTTTCTTTCGCAGCCACGGGCGACAGCTTCATCACCCGTCGCCTTCCTGAGAACGACGCCGCTTCGGCGGAGCTGGCCAAGCTGATCCGGCAGTCGCATTTCCGCTTTACCAATCTCGAAACCACGGTCCGCCGCGATGACGAAGGCTTTCCCTCCGCGCAGAGCGGCGGTACATGGTCGTCCACCCCGCCCGAAGCGCTCGACGACCTGAAGGCCTACGGCTTCAACATCGTCAACTGGGCCACGAACCACACGCTCGACTACTCCTACGGCGGGCTGGAATCCACGCAGCGCTACCTCGACGCCTCGGGGCTCGTCCACGCCGGAGCCGGTCGCAACCTCTCCGAAGCTGGTGCGGTCCGCTATCTGGAAACCGCCGCTGGACGGATCGCGCTGATCGCCGCGACCTCGACCTTTCACGAGTCCTGGATCGCGGGGAACGCCCGTCCCGAAATCGCCGGACGCCCCGGGGTCAACCCGCTCCGCTACAGCACCCGCTACCGCGTCACCCCCGAGCGCATGGCCGAGCTGAGATCGATCGCGGCGGCGACCCACGTCAACGCGTGGCACAATCTCTCCGTCAAGGAAGGCTTCACCCCCGCGGACCCGGAAGGCACCTTCCGCTTTGGCAATCTCCTGTTCGTCGAGGGCGCTCCCGGCGAGCCGGAAGAGAAGCAGACCGCGCCACACCCCGGCGATCTGGCGCGGCTTCTCGCCTCCATCGGCGAAGCGCGGCGGCAGGCCGACATGGTGGTCGTCTCCATTCACGCGCACGAGTTCAAGGAAACCGCGAAGGATCGTCCCGACGACTTCCTCGTCGCCTTCGCCCGCGCCTGCATCGACGGCGGAGCGCACGCGGTCGTGGGCCACGGCCCGCACATCGTCCGCGCCGTGGAGGTCTACCGGAACCGACCCATCTTCTACAGCCTCGGGAACTTCATCTTCCAGAACGAAACCATCACCAAAGCCCCCGCCGACGCCTACGACAAAGCGGGCCTGCCGACCAGCGCGAACATCGCCGACCTCTTCGACAAGCGCAGCGGAAACGGCACGCGCGGCTTTGCGGTGAACCCGAAGATCTGGGAATCGGTCGTCGCCACGTGGGAGATGGAGGAGGGCGAGTTGAAGAAGATCACGCTCCACCCCGTCGCGCTCGGCTACCGGTCCTCCCGCTCCCGCATCGGCTGGCCGCAACTCACCACCGACACCGCCGCGCTGGAGGACATCCGGCGGCTCAGCCGCGAGTTCCATACGGAAATCTGTATTGAGAACGGCTTGGGCATCTGGCGGCCCTGATTTTTATGGCAGAAATCCACACTCCCTACGGGCGCGTCTTTGAGGACTTCAACCCCGGCGACGTTATTCGCCACTGGCCCGGACGCACGATCACGCAGGCTGACGACCACCTCTTCAGCCTGCTGGCGCTCAACCAGCACCCGCTGCATAGCGACGCTCACTACGCGTCGCAGACGCAGTTCGGCCAATGCGTGGTCAATGGAACGCTCGTCTTTTCCGTAGGCGTGGGGCTGACCGTCAACGACATCAGCGGCGCGGCTATCGCGAATCTGGAGTACGAAAAAATCGAGCACCTCAAGCCGACCTTTCACGGCGACACGCTCTACTCCCGCACCGAGATTCTGGAAAAAACGGAATCCCGCAGCAAGACGGACCGGGGCGTCGTCTACGTGGAGACCACCGTAAGCAACCAGCGCGACGAGGACGTCATGCGCTTCCGTCGTCGCCTCATGGTCCCGAAGCGGGAATTCGCCGCGCGGCCCCACACCCACCGGAGCCAGCCATGAAGCCGCTGGAAGGCGTCCGCATCCTCTCCGTGTCGCAGTACGGCGCGGGGCCCTTCGCCACGCTCCACCTCGCCGACCTCGGTGCGGAAGTGATCAAGATCGAAGACCGCAGCGTCGGCGGCGACGTTTCCCGCTCCGTGATCCCTCACGCGGAAGACGGCGACAGCCTCTACTTTCAGTCGCTCAACCGGAATAAAAAGAGCATCACGC
Organism: Chthoniobacter flavus; assembly: GCA_040392045.1. Classification (GTDB taxonomy): domain Bacteria; phylum Verrucomicrobiota; class Verrucomicrobiia; order Chthoniobacterales; family Chthoniobacteraceae; genus DATMFV01. The sequence goes on from JBEBWR010000081.1 coordinate 2,063, forward strand.
TCAACCTGAAATCCGAGAAAGGCCGCGAACTGTTCCGCCGCCTCGTGGAGCAATCCGACGCCGTCTTCAACAACCTGCGCGGCGACGTCCCCGCAAAGCTCGGCCTCACCTACGAGCAGCTCAAGGCCGTGAACCCCCGCGTGGTCACCTGCTCGCTCTCCGGCTTCGGCACGAGCGGCTCGCTCCGCGCGGAACCCGCCTACGACTACCTGCTTCAGGCGATGCTCGGCCATATGTCGCTTACCGGCGACCCGAGCGGCCCGCCCGAAAAGTACGGCATCTCGATGATCGACTTTTCCACCGGTCTCATGGCCGCCTTCGGCCTCATGGTCGGGCTGTTTCAGGCGAAAGTGCGCGGCGTGGGTAGCGATGTCGATGTCAGCCTCTTTGATACCGCGGCGTCGATGCTCAACTATCTCGCCATCTGGAATCTCAACAAAGGCTATACGCCGAAGAAAACCGCGTGGTCGGCCCACCCGAGCCTCGTCCCCTCGCAGCTTTTTCCGACGAAGGACGGCTACCTCGTGGTGATGTGCAACAAGGAGAAATTCTTCCCGATCCTCTGCGAAGCCATCGGCGCGCCCGAGATCGCGACGAACGAACGCTACCGCGATTTCGCGCTGCGACTTGAGCATCGCGAAGCCTTGGTGGAAGAACTGATCGCCGTCTTTACCACGCGGGAAACGGCCTACTGGCTGGAGCGCCTCGCAGGGAAAGTTCCCGCCGCGCCGGTCAACACCGTGGAGGAAGCGATGAAGCATCCGCTCATGGCGGAGCGCAACATGATCGTCAACGTCGGGCATCCGAAGCATGGCAATCTCCGTATGATCGGCACGCCGGTGAAGCTCTCCGGCTTTGAGCCGGACTACGCGCCGGGCCAGCGCATGGGCGCACAAAACGCCGAGATCTACGGCGGCCTCCTCGGTCTGAGCGCCGATGAATTGGCCGATCTGGAAGCAAAGAACATTATCTAGTCTCCTATTCGTCATGGTTCCGAGCGCCTTTCTCTTCGTCCCCGGCGATCAAGCCTCCCGGATCGCCAAAGCCCTGCAAAGCGATGCCGGCAGCGTCATCCTTGACCTCGAAGACGCCGTACGCCCGGAGAATAAAGCGGAAGCGCGCCGGATCGTCGCCGACGCCTTGGCAAACCCGCCCGAAGGCAAGCGCATCATCATCCGCTGCAACGCGGTGGAGACACCGGAGTTCACTAGCGATCTCGCGCTCCTCCGCACGCTCCCCCCGCTCTCCTTTCACGCCATCATGCCCGCAAAGTGCGAAAGCGCCGAAGCCGTGAAAACACTGGCGGAGGCCTGCCCCAGCGGCGAACTCCTGCCATTGCTGGAAAGTGCGCTGGGAGCGCATCGGCTGGAAGCGATCGCTTCGGCGTCGCCCCGCATTCGGCAGGTGGCTTTCGGCTCGGTGGACTTCGCGCTGGATCTCGGCGTGCCGTGGACCCCAGAAGGCGACGAGCGCCGCTACGCCATGGGCCATCTCGTCCTGCTCTCCCGCGCCCTCGGCTTGCGCGCGCCGGTCGACGCCGTTTACCCGAAGGTGGATGACGAGGCGGCGTTCATCGCCGACGCCGCCCTTGGCCGCCGGATGGGCTTCGGGGGGAAGATGGTGATCCACCCGCGTCAGATCGGATGGCTGCGGGAGGTCTATCTCCCCGAGGCGGCGGAGATCGCCTGGAGCCGCCGCGTGGTGGAAGCCTTTGAAGCGGCAGGCGGCAAAGGAGCGATCCGCCTCGAAGGCCATCTCATCGACCGGCCGGTCTATCAGCAGGCGCGGCAAATCCTCGACAGCGTGGCAGCGGAGCGGTAAGACTCCCCGGCATGCCCGGACGCTCTTTTACGCTCATCGCTCATCGCGGTTCTCCGCTTCGCGCTCCTGAGAACACCCTCGCCTCATTCCTGCTGGCCGAGGCGGAAGGGGCGCGGGCGATTGAAACGGACATCCAGCTCACGGCCGATGGCGTCCCGGTCCTTTGCCATGACGACACGCTCCGGCGCTACGGTCATGGCGATCGCACCGTCGCCTCCCTCACGCTCGCGGAGATCCGGCAGCTCGACTTCGGCAGCTGGCACGATGCCGCGTTTCAAGGCGAACCGATCCTCACGCTTGAAGCCCTGCTGACCCGCTTCGGCTGTCGCTTTGCCTACCATCTTGAGCTGAAAGACCGGCATCCGGATACAGCGCAGGCCACGCTGGCGCTCCTCGAAAAATTCCAGCTCTCCGCGACGATCACCTCCTTTCACTTCGCGCAACTTGAGCGCCTCCACGCCTGTGCCCCCGATCAGTCCGCCGGTTGGCTCGTGCACTCCATCACACCCGAGGTGATCGCCGAGGCAACCCGCCTCGGTCTCCAGCAGATCTGCCCCAAGGCCGACGCCATCACGCCGGAAGCCATCGCCGTCGCCGGAGCATTCCAGCTTCGAGCATGGGGCTGCCCCCGTGAAGCCGAGGCCGCGCGCGCCGTGGTGGCGAGGCTGCGGGAAACACCCTGCGTGGGGATCACCGTGGATGAGCTACGGTGGTTCCGTCACTTTTGCTGATCGGCCCGCCCGTTCCTCTCGTCGTCTGCCATGTGATCATACTCCTCCTTGATCGCATCCAGCTCTTCCTCCTCCATATCCTCGGCGTCCATCAATTCCTTGCGGGTGCCTTTGGTCACCCGCAGCAGCTCATCGAGCTTGAGATGCAGCGCCTCGGTATCGCGGTTCTGGGTATTCTGAATCAGGAATACCATCAGGAAGGTGAAGATCCCCGTGGTAATGCCAAAGAAATCAAGCCATACCGGATGATAATCGAGCAGCGGCCCGAAGATCAGCCAACCGGCCAGAAACCCCAGCGCCACGCCAAAAGTGACGGGATGCCCCGCCCGCCTCGCGACTTCCTGCGCGAATTTCGTAAAAGGATGAAGCGGCTTCCTCGACATGCCCCTTCTCCTATCCCATTCAGAGAAATAGTCAACTCCCTGCGACTCAGCGAATCCCCTATTGTAAATAAAAATACCTTATATAGCTAATGATCGATGCCTATTGACCTTCCTCCCCTTGCTTGAGATACGACGCTAACTCAGGAACCTCCGTCTTGACTGCCCCCGCGACCAACCCGGCGACCAGTTTCGCGCCCTTGGGCGAGAAGTGGGTGCGATCGCCCTCCTTGTTATTGAGGTCTGCGCCCTGCTCGTCGCCAATCGCTTCAAAGCTCGCGGTGCTCAGGGTATTCAGGTCAATCACGGGGACCTTTTCTTCCGCGCCCACTGCTTTCACCGCGTCCACCCACGGACCAAGCGTGGAGGAGATATGTCCATCGCGGAACGTCCGGCGGGCGACCGACGTGACCAGAACGGGCTTTGCGCCGATGGCTCGCGCTTCGGAGATATAGAGCCGCAGGTTGTCGCGGTAGGTCGTGGCCGGATCGGTCTCCCTAGCCGGTCCCTTGCCTTTCTGATCGTTATGCCCAAACTGGATGAAGACAAAATCCGGCTTGTAGGCGAGCGCCTTTTCCCAGCGTCCTTCGTCGCGGTAGCTCTTGGAGCTTCTGCCGGAGGTGGCCGCGTTCAGGAAAGAGACCTGATCGTTGAAAAACTCCGGGAACGCCTGTCCCCAGCCCCAAGTCGGACCGCTCTCGGGAAAATCCGCCACGGTGGAATCACCGACAAGCAACACGCGGACCTTTTCGTCCCGCGCCTGTTTCTTCCCGACCTGATCGGGAGCATCGGCGAGGTCTTCGCTGGCGAAAGTGGTAAATGGCAGCCCTACCGCAAGAACACCGGAGAGGATCAGATGAGAAAGCATTTTAATCATAAGAGGTAAAATCCGAGCTTAGCTTAGTGAAGAGATGGTGCGGACTCAAGTTCGCTCCGATGAGCCCCCAATGAAACTCCATTTCCAAAAACGATTGACATAGTTAATAACATGGCGCAATATCGCGGACTTCATCGCATCTTCTGCAATGCTCTCCCTGCCTCATACCGCACGCCGACCTCTCCGCCGCCCCGTCTCCGGGCTTCGGATGCGTGCTGCTCTCGTGGCACGGACGAGCCGGTGATCCAGCGGGCGGTATTTCACGGATCTCATAGCCGTCATCGCTTCGCATTTGTCACGGCCGTTGTCGTCCGCTCTTCCGATCTGCGGTATCGACGCCGCGATCTCCTACAGTCTCTTACTATTTTTTGATTTCTTATGACTCTTCCTTTCACTCCGCGTACCGCTCCTGCCCCGTGGCAACAATGGGGTAGCGACCTCGAAGCCGGTGCCATCCAGCAGATGGCAAACGCCTGCGACCTTCCGGTCGCCGTTTCCGGCGCGCTCATGCCCGATGCGCATATCGGCTACGGCCTGCCGATCGGCGGCGTCCTTGCGACGGATAACGCCGTCATTCCCTATGCCGTGGGCGTGGACATCGCCTGCCGTATGAAGCTGACCGTCTACGACTGCAAGGCGAGCCACCTCGCAGGGCAGCGCGGCAAGCTGGCGAATCTCCTCGAATCCGAAACGCGGTTCGGCGTCGGCTCCGCCTTCAAGGACCGCCGCGATCACGCCGTGATGGACGAGGACTGGAGCGTCACGCCGCTCACCAAACGCCTGCGCGACAAGGCGTGGAGCCAGCTCGGCACGAGCGGCAGCGGGAATCACTTCGTCGAATTCGGCATCTTCACTCCACTCAATAACGAGCTTGGCTTGCCGCCCGGGGAATACCTCGCGCTGCTGAGTCACTCCGGCTCGCGCGGCACGGGCGCGCAGATCTGCTCTGAATATAGCCAACGCGCCATGACGAAGCATCCCGACCTGCCCAAGCACCTCAAACACCTCGCATGGCTTCCCCTCGACGAAGCCGACGGACAGGAGTACTGGGCCGCCATGAATCTCATGGGCCTCTACGCCGCCGCGAATCACGCGCTGATTCACCACCATATCTCGCGCAAATTCGGAGCCGACCTCCTGCTCGACGTGGAAAATCACCATAACTTCGCGTGGAAAGAGACGCACCGGATTGATGACGCAGAGCGTGAAGTGATCGTGCACCGCAAGGGTGCCACCCCCGCCGCAAAGGGCGTGCTTGGCGTGATCCCCGGCTCCATGGCCTCCCCCGGCTTTGTCGTGCGCGGTCGGGGAAACGACGCCTCGCTGCACTCGGCCGCTCACGGCGCAGGCCGTGTCATGAGCCGCAAGCAGGCGCTACAAAGCTTTACCTGGAGCGGCGTGCGAAAGCAGCTCGCCGAGCACGGCGTAGAGCTGCTCTCCGCGGGGTTGGACGAAGTACCCGGCGTCTATAAAGATATCGAATCCGTCATGAACGCGCAGACCGATCTGGTCGAAGTGCTCGCCCGATTCGACCCGAAGCTCGTCAAAATGTGCCCCGCAGGCGAACGCGCGGAGGATTGATATCCTCTCGCGGAGGGAGCACAAGAAAGCGATTGACAAAACATTCGAATGTCTGACAATCTAATCTCATGCCACCCCGCGTCCAGAACACGCCGCTGCATCGGCAGGTCACCGACCTGCTGCGGCAGGACGTGCTCGCCATGCCGGGGGGAACGCGATTGGCCTCCGAGCCGACGCTGGCGAAAGAGTTCGGCGTGGGGCTTGCGACCGTACGGGAAGCCCTGCGCGTCCTCGCATCCGAAGGGCTCGTCAACCGCCAGCAGGGACGCGGCACCTTCACCGTGGGGCAGGACAAGATGCCGGGCCGCCACGTCGCCCTGCTTATCGATCAGGACGCCCGCGACTCGCGTACGTCGGGCGTCTACCTGAGCATCGCCCAGAACCTCCGCCGCCTGCTTCGAAAGGCTTCCATCAACTCCCGGATCTACATCGGTAACGGCAAGCTCAACGAAGAGAAGCAGGCCCTCGACTGCGAGGAATTTTTCGTCGAACTGGAAAAGGGTACCATCAGCGCCGTCGGTGCCGTACTCGCCACGCCGCACCCGAGCTGGACCCGGCGACTGGAAGAGCGCTCCGTACCCATGATCGGCTTTGGCCGCGACAAGACCCCCGGCGTCTTTACCGATACCGACCAGATGGTGCACGATGCCATCGACCTCCTTTACTCCCGGGGACGACGCCGGATAGCCATGATGTGCTGGGGCGGCTATACGAACAGCCGCTCCAGAATCCCCGCGGCCTACCGCGAAGCGCTGGAGCGCCATGGGCTCCGGGGCCCGAGCGAGCATTGGATTCACCTCGACCGACATCCCTCCTTCTCCGGCGTCGGGTATGAGAATTTCCGCCGGATCTGGTCCATTCCCGAAGACCGCCCCGACGCGCTGCTGGTCACGGACGACATGTTCGGCCCCGGCGTCGTCATGGCCATGATGGAGCTGGGAGTCACCCCTTCCAGAGAGTTCGACCTCGTCATCGCCTCCAACAAAGGGGTCAACCAGTTCTTCTGCCCCTTTCCGCTGATCCGTCTGGAGATCGCTCCCGAGCAGTTTGCCGAAGTCATGGCCCACCAGCTCGAAACCGTCCTTCGCGGCGAAACGCCCGAGCCGCCGCTCGTTCGGCTTGTCCCGGAAATCCGCATCGAGAACGAACCGCAGGCAGTCATCGCCACCCCGGCATTCGCTTAGCAATTCCCCCTTTCCATCACTCCCCTCCCAATTCCTATCCACGCATCACGTTTCCGATACCGCTTCGGCGGAGCGCCGGATGTGCACACCCGTGATCACCCCTCTCCTACCCATGAAAAACCATCTCATCCTCCTTGCCACCTTTAGCCTCCTCCCTTTCATGCACCCGCTCCCCCTCACCGCCGAAGAGCCCGCCACGACCGGGCAAACGGTCCGGACGCCAGACTCGCCACACTGGATCAACATCCGCACCTACGGCGCAAAAGGCGATGGCGAAACCGATGATACCGCAGCGATTCAGAAGGCGCTTGACGACCTCTCCGACCGTGGCGGCGTCCTCTTCATCCCCGGCGGAAAGTATCGCATCACCAAAACCCTCCGCATCACTGGCAACAGTCCCTCCGAAATAGAGAAGCTCGACTGGATCGAAATCCGGGGCGAAGGCGAACCCTCCCGGCTCGTGGGCGACGGCGTCGACTACATCCTCGCCGCCCGTGACCTTCGCCGCACGGAGGGCAAGCGCGCCGGAAAGCGCATCTACGCCAACGGCGTGCAGATCCGCGACATCTCTTTTACCAGCCGCGACCGGAAAGCACACCGCTCCGGCGGCATCGACGCCACCTTCTTCCTCCGCTGGTCCTGCCGAAACACGCGCTTCCTCGGTCTCGCCACCGGCATCTACTCCAGCGCGATCGACCCGGAGGACCAGAAGAAAATGTCCGCATGGATCATCCGCATTCAGGACAACCTCTTTCAGGGGTGCAGCGATTACGGCATCAAGCTCGGGCGTATTTTTGATCTCGTGATCGAAAACAACATCATCGAGCACGGCCAGGGCGGCATCGCCGTGGGCCAGCCCGGCGATGGTCTGAACGCCGCGGCAAACACCGTACGCATTGAGAACAACGTCATCGAAGGTCTCAGCGGCAAGACCAAACCGGGCATCCTCGCCTCCTGCTGGGTGGGCGGCCGCATCGAAGGGAACTACTTTGAGGCCAACTCCGGCGGTGACATCGTGATCGCTCCCGAGGAGGGCGACGGCTGGACCCGCGGCGTTACCATCAGCGCCAATACCTTTGGCATCACCAAAGAGCAGCGGGAGAGCGGCACCTACGGTCCCATCCGGGTCAGCCGCGTACTCGATACGATCATCACAGGCAACTTCTCCACCGGCTTCCGCCTCCTGCATGCCGACAGCGGCCCCTTCGGAAAAGGCGTAAATATCGCGTCGAACATCCTCAACAACCCGCCGGAGAACCTCCTCGACATGAACGCCAAGGGGAATACCGGCAGCGACTACACCGGTGGAGAACTTATCCTCAAAGATGCCGAGCGCTGGACCGTCAGCAGCCCCTTCGCCACCGCCGAGCTGCACTCCGCCTACGGCCTCCGCTATCACCGCAAGGGCGGCAGGCCCCACGCCATCCGCTACGGCGATCAGCCGCCCACCGGCAAGCTGATGCGCCACCAACCCGGCGACCTCATCTTTAACGAAACCCCCGCGCTCAAAGGAGAAAAGCTCCTCCTCGGCTGGGTCTGCATCGAAGGCGGAACCCCCGGCCAGTGGAAGGAATTTTACGTCGCCACGGAATAGAAACCCTCATCCCCCCCATCCCCGCTCCATGAAAGCCTTCCTCCCTCATCACCGCCGCACCTCCCTCCTCGCCATCGCTGCCGGAGCACTGGTCCTCCCGGCGCTGCCGGTTGCGGCTCAGACCTATACCTATGACCCAACTATCTCCGGTGCCGAGCAGTGGGAAACCTCCGCCAAGTGGGGGCTAACCGCTCCGGAATATCCGGATGGCACCGGCATCATCGCAAAGATCCGCCGCGTCGCCAGCAACAGTACGCTCAGCCTCAATAACAAGAGCATCACCGTCGGCGACCTCTACATCGGAGAAACCGGCTCCGGCTCCGGCACCTGGAGGATCGAGTCCGGCACCATCACCTTTGCTCATACCCTCCCCACGCAAATGAGCAAGCTCTACGTCGCCGGAGCCACCGCCACCATCGCGTCAAACCTTCAAGCCCTCAACGGCCTCGAATTTACCGGGGCCACCTCGGCAACGATTACGAACACCAGCAGCCGGATCAACGGCCTGAAACACTCCAGCGCCGCCGCTCTCTACATCTACAACTCCCCCGTCATCTCGGGGCAGATTGAGATGTCCTCCAGCGGCAGCATCCGTCTCGGTTCCGGAACCGACCTCGCGAACAACACCTTCGATAACGACTTCCTCCTCTCCGGCGACTCCGGCAAAACCGCATGGATCTACGGCAACACCACCAGCCGCATCGTCCTGACCGGCAACATCACCGGCACCGCCAACCTCCTGCTGGGAACGGAAGGCCCCTCCCGCAATGAGATCATGGAGTTGCAGGGAAACAATAGCTATAGCGGCAACACCGCGATCCGCACCAATATCCACTTTCATTCCATTAACAACTTCGGAAAAGGTTCGCTAACCTTTGAGAACAACGCCCGCACCCTCAGCTACGCCGACGGAAACACCGCCGACATCACGAAGAACTCCGACGAAGCCACCCGCGCCGTCGCCGTCAACATCGACACCACCATCGATACCGGCGCCAACGCTGTCACCTACGCCAATGCGATCACCGGCACCAGCCGCCTGATCAAAAGCGGCAGCGGTGCGCTCACCCTCGCGGGAGACAATACCTTCGCCGGAGTCACCATTAGCGAAGGCCGCGTCATCGCGGATCATGACCACGCGCTCGGAAGCTCCGACGGATCGCTAGTCATCGGCGACGGCGGTCACCTCGAAATCCTCGGTGACCGCGCGCTCGCCGTCGACTCGCTGGAGCTGGAAGAAGGAGCCGGGCTGAGCTTTCATCTCGGAGAGCACCCCGGCGCTTCGCCATTCCTCTTCGTCGACGGCGACCAGATCGGCGCCGATACCTACACCATCTCCATCATCGCCGACGGCTTGCTCACCGCCGGAGAAACCTACACCCTGCTCTCCATCGGCGGCAACGCCAGCGCGGCAAACTTCATCCTCGACCCGCTTTCGCTTGACCTCGGCCTCCTGAGCTGGGATCAAGGCTCGGGCGCACTGACGTTTCAGGCGATCCCGGAGCCCGGCAGCATCACGCTAGCCGCTGCGGCGCTCGGCATCATCGCCTGCTTCATCAGGAAACGCCAATGCCAGGGCGCGTTCACGAATTGAGAAAGATGGATGGAATGACAGATTTTGAGCCAAAAGATGGCTTTTCAGCCGCTTCCAGCAAATTCGTAAACATGCTCTAACCCCTCCCCCTCCTCGGCACCATGCAAAAGCCCATAGAACGCCTGCCCTACGGGACAAAAGCCTTCACCGTCGCGGAAGTCATGGTGGCCATCGCCGTTCTCTGCGTTCTCGCAGCGCTCATGATGCCCGCCTTTCAGCAGACCCGCGAGGCAATGCAGACCACGCAGTGCATGCAGCACATGCGCTCGCTGGGGATCAATACACTAGCTACCCTTCAGGAGCGCAA
>JBEBWR010000082.1:0-12123 GCA_040392045.1 Chthoniobacter flavus
CCTCCGCGTCGTGCAGGCGCTCGACGGCACCTGGATCGTTCTGAACAAGAACGGCACCGTCACGGTCCACGCACCGGACGGCCGCGAGCTGGAGCGTCACAACATCGTGATCGGTTCCATCATCTCCATCGCCGATGGCGAGCCGGTGAAGAAGGGGCAGGCGTTCATCCAGTGGGACCCGTACAACGTCCCCGTTCTGACGGAAAAGGCCGGTAAGATCGAATTCCGCGACATGATCGCGGGCGTCACCATGAAGCGCGAGGTGGACGAAACCACCGGCGTGATGGGAACGGTCGTCATCGAGCACAAGGAAGACCTTCACCCGCAGATCGTCGTCGTCGACGACAAGGGCGATGTCCTCTCCAGCTACTCGATTCCCGCCGGGGCGCACGTCACCGTGCAGGAAGGCAAGAAGGTGCAGGCCGGTCAGCTGCTGGCAAAGACGCCGCGTAAGATCGCGAAGACCAAGGACATCACCGGCGGTCTGCCGCGTGTGGCCGAGCTCTTCGAAGCCCGTCGCCCGAAGGACGCCGCCGAGATCGCCAAGATCGACGGTATCGTCGAGATCGGCGGCACGGTTCGTGGCAAGCGCCGCATCATCCTCAAAGATCCGACCACCGGCGTGGAAGAGGAGCACCTCATCCCGATGAACAAGCACGTCATCGCGGCCAAGGGCGACTTCGTGAAGAAGGGCAGCCAGCTGACGGAAGGTCCCGTGGTGCCTCACGAGATCCTCGACGTCTGCGGACCGCAGGAGCTTCAGGAGCACCTCGTGAACGAAGTGCAGGAAGTCTACCGCCTCCAGGGCGTGGAGATCTCCGACAAGCACATCGAGATCATCATCCGCCAGATGCTCCGCAAGGTGAAGATCACCGACCCGGGCGACACGACGCTCCTCTGGGGCGATCAGGTCGACAAGCTGGAGTTCGAAGCCGAGAACCGGAAGGTCATCGAGAAGGGCGGCAAGCCCGCCGAGGCCAGCCCCGTGCTCCTCGGTATCACGAAAGCCTCGCTGGAGACCGACTCGTTCATCTCCGCCGCCTCCTTCCAGGACACCACCCGTGTCCTCACCGAAGCGGCCACCCTCGGGCGCATCGATCGCCTCCGCGGGTTCAAGGAGAACGTCATCATGGGTCACCTCATCCCGGCAGGCACCGGCTTCCAACAGCACCGCCACCTCAAGCTCGTCACGGCGGGGGACACTTTCCCCGAGCCGACCGACACGAACCCTGAGGAAGGCGCTGAAGAGGCGCTGGCCTAAGGCAATCTTTCCGGCGGGGACGGTTCGTCCGTCTCCGCCGCATTGCCTCTCCCTACCATTTCGTTTGCAGAAAACCCGAACACCCAAAACCCAAAACCAACCGTAACGCGAAGGGACCCCGGCCCACCGGGCGGGTCCGGAAGGATCACGATCGTTGTACTTTTACAGGGATTCCTCCTACCGCCGGGAAAAACCCCTTGCGTTCAAAGCAGGGCGCAGCAATACTACGCGCCCTTTTCCAAAGAAAGACCACCTAAGTTATGTCCACCGAACTCATGACGGAACTCCTCGAGGCAGGCGTTCACTTCGGCCACCAGACCAAGCGCTGGAACCCGAAGATGAAGCCCTTCATCTTTGAGAAGCGCAGTTCCATCCACATCATCAATCTCGCGGAAACCGTCAAGCAGCTCCAGACCGCCACCGCCTTCCTCCGGGAAGTCGCCGGGCGCAAGGGCAAGGTGCTCTTTGTCGGCTGCAAGAAGCAGGCGCAGGAAGCCGTGAAGGAAGCCGCTGAAGCCAGCGGTCAGTACTTCATCAACCAGCGCTGGCTCGGCGGTACGCTCACGAACCTCGCGACGATCCGCAAGAGCATTGCCCGCCTCAAGTACATTGAGAATCTTGAGAAGCAGCCTGACTACCCAAAGATGGGCAAGCAGGAAATCGCCGCGATCCGCCGCGAAGGCGAGAAGCTTTTCCGCAACCTTCAGGGAATCCGCGACATGGAGAAATTCCCCGAGGCGCTGATCGTGATCGACACGCAGCGTGAAGGGATCGCCGTTGCCGAAGCCCGCCGCCTTGGCATCAAGGTGGTCGCCATCGTCGACACGAACGCGAACCCTGATCTCGTTGACTTCCCGATCGCCGGTAACGACGACGCGATCCGCTCCATCCGCATCATCCTCCAGAAGCTGGTGGACGCTCTCGTGAGCGGCGGCGCTCATGGCGCCGGTGAAGCGACGCTGGCTGCGGTGGCTGAATAAGCCGACACTTCCGTTTACATGGAATCAAAGCGCAGCCGAAGGCACCCCTTCGGCTGTGCTGCTTTCAACTCCCGGGCGGTTTAGAACTCTTCAGCCCGGAACTTTTACCCACTCTCTTTTTCTTATGAGCGAAATCACTCCTCAACTCGTCAAAGCTCTCCGCGACAAAACGAACGCGGGCATGATGGACTGCAAGCGCGCCCTGACCGAAGCCGGTGGCGACCTCGAAAAAGCCGAAGACCTCCTCCGCAAGAAGGGCATCGCCTCCGCCGGGAAGAAATCCTCCCGCACGGCGAAAGAAGGCGTCATCGCTTCCTACATTCACATGGCCGGCCGCGTGGGCGTGCTGATCGAGGTGAACTGCGAGACAGACTTCGTGGCCAAGAACGAGGCGTTCCGTGACTTCGTAAAGGACATCACGCTGCACATCGCCGCTGCCAGCCCGATCTGCGTGAGCCGCGAAGAGGTTGACCCGGCCCTCGTGGCCCGCGAGCGCGACATCGCCCGCGATCAGGTAAAGGGCAAGCCGGAGAACATCATCGAGAAGATTGTCGACGGCAAGATCGACAAGTTCTACGCCGGGGTGGCCCTGCTGGAGCAGCCGTTCATCAAGGACGACAGCCTCACCGTTGGCGACTACGTGAAGAGCAAGATCGCTGAGCTCGGCGAGAACATCGTGATCCGCCGCTTCGTCCGCTATCAGGTAGGCGAAGACCTCGGTAACACTCCCGCCACCGAAGAAACCGCCGCCGAATAGCCACTTCGTGGCGCTCTGACGGCTTCGCCGTGGGGCTGCCGCCCCGTTTTGGCTGGCGAGCGTTGATCCTTATTCAAAAGCCGTGAGGAATTTTCCCTCACGGCTTTTTTGTGTTTTGGCTCGATTGGTGGGCGCGGCGAGGTGACCTCTTGTTTTCCTCGTTCCCAAACTCCTTTGGGAATGCACTTGCTTACGTAACTCTATTGCGCAAAGCGTGTTACGCCATCAGCGCCCAGAGGGAAATAGAATTTCGGCAGACAGAAGATGTTCCCAAATGGAGTTTGGGAACAAGGGTGTCCCGACGGTTTTCAAAGCGGCCTTTGACCTGATGCCATTCGGTTCAGGCTATCTCTCACGTCTCCTCCGAAGAGGTCGCGACAGCGACCCCGCGCGGTAGCGCGATGAAGGTCCAGCGGAACGCTGGTTAGAGGTATTCGATGACCAGCTTGGGGCGGAGGGTTTCGTCGACGACGGTGCCGGAAGCGAAGATGAGGCCGAACCAGTAGTGGGGCGATATCACGTAGAAGCCGTGGCCGCTGCCTTTGTCGCCGCGCTTTTGGGCTTCCTGCACGGTTTCGGTGATATCGACCTGATACCATTGCTCCGTTGATCCCGGCTGAATGGGAATCTTCCCGGCCGGGTCTTTCGCATAATCAATCTCTTTCACCGGACCTTCGGTAATACGGTGCTCGCCGCCCCAGTACTCCTCCTCGCTGCCACCGTAGCGGCGGTAGGAGAAGCAGGAGTAGCCACCCTCCCCTTCCGCTTCCGCATAGAAAGGCGTCAGCATGGGGTAGACGTAGATGAAGCGCGTCGCCGGAGGAACGCTGTCAAAGGCAGGCGAAGCGGCGGCCTCTCCGATCCGGTAAAGCTCCAGCCGCGCGGAGCGTACCTTCGCATTGGCGGGAATCCCGCCGCGCTCGGGGTCAAGGATATCATCAAAGCGCAGGAGAAACATCGTCTGCTGTCCGCCCCACGGAACTCCGACGGCTTTGAGTTCCTCCCGCTGCGAAAGATCCTCCGTGCGGCGGCTTTCGAAGTTCCCCTGCAAGACCGCTTGGCGGTAGCCGGTATAGCCGTTGACGCCGTTCTGGAAGACGGCTTCGTCTGCGATGGCCGTCGCGGTCATCAGCCCCCCGGCGGCTGCGAGCGTGAGGAGAGTATCGGTAAGCTTGCGGTGAGTCATGGTGTCGTTTCAGCGTTCAGCGTTTCAGATCGAAGTGGTCCCAGAATCTCCACTGATAGGAGGTGGTGCCCCAGACATTCTGGGTCTTGGCCGGAGCAGGAAGGCCGGGAGGGAGCCCCGCGACAATCTTTACGGAGCCGTCGCCGTAGAGCACCGGCCAGCGGTTCTGATGCCAGGAGATCGGGAAATTGGGGTTCGTCGGCGCATTCATAAAGAAGCAGGAGGCGACCGCACGGCGGGAAACCTGACTCAGCTTGCGCCCCACGCTGTTGTTCACTTCGCCCGTGGTACTGATCCACGACTGGTCGTAGCCCCGCGCGACGTAACTGCCGCTGACGCTGATGGTGGGGTTCTCCCATGTAGATAAGGCAAGAATGTTTTCCTTCTGCCGCCGGTTGTTCGGGCAGACGTAGAGTTCCTTGCGCTGGAGGTAGGGGTAGGTCTTGCCGACGCCGTTCCAGCCGGGGTATTGGGTATCCCAGATCGCAGTGCCGGACCATGAGCCGCGCGTGGCGGGGTTGGCAATGTTGCGCGCTTCGTAGTAGGCCCAGTCGCCCTTTCCGGCATCGGCAGCGTACATCGCCACGCCGGAGCCGATCTGCCGGAGGTTATTGACACAGGCTACCTCGCTCTTCGCCTCCCGCATCTTTTGCATGACGGGAAAAGCGATGGCAAAGAGGATCACCGTGATGCCGATGACCACGAGAAGCTCGATCAGGGAAAAAGCGCGTGGGGATGACATGATGGTTTTCTCCTATTCCGGCGGACGGATGGCGGCGGTCTCTACCATGAGCACCGGATGGGTCAGCCCACCGACATATTGCTCCTTCCGGACCTTGATCGCAAGCTGCACGCGCTCGCCGGGCGCAACCGCGTCGGTAATGTCGAAGAAGAACGGCTCGTCGTATCCCGCCAGGGTCTCCGGGTGGAGCAGATGCTCGCCCACTTTCCGACCGTTGAGGTAGACGGTCGCATCGCCATCCACGGCGCTGAAGTAGAGGATCAGCCGATGCCCCTCTTTGATCCCGGGAATGGTGAGCTTCTTGCGGTACCACGCCGTTCCCTGAAAATCGGGGAAGCCCTGCGACTGCCACACCTGACCGGTATGCAGCAGGGGCCATGCGCTGTCATCCGCATCGGCGCTCTGCCAGCCGAGCGTCTCGCCTTTGCGCTCGGGGTCGGTCTGGAAGCGGAAGCCCTTCTCGTGGCGCTGCGCGACTTCCGGCTCGGTAAAGTAGGCATGGAGCGCGCCCTCGCGCTCGACGTGCTTGCGGTAGCTCTTGAAGATGCCCGAGAAGTTGCCGCGCTCGGAGGCGCGATTGTCAAAGACGGAGCCATCCTTGAAGCTGTGAAAGTAGGCTTCCAGCTCGGAGAGCTTCGCAGCCGCTTCCTTGGGGCGGAGGGCCTCGACAAGGTTATGGAAATCGCGCGCCATGCGGGCGTAGTGGTAGCCTGCGGCGACGTCGTGCACGCGTTTGGCGATCACCTCGTCGTCTGCGGCCAGCGCAGAGGCTTCTTCGATCAGCGGTTTCAACTCATCCAGCAGCGCGTTGGTGAAGAGCGCTTCGATCCCCATGCCGCCGCTGCCGAAGTACGGGCCGCCCCATGCCGCCGATTCCAGCCGTTCGTGGTAGCGCTCCATCGGTTCTGCCGCCGGACCATAGAAGCTGGTGTAGTAGTAGCGTTTCTCGGCATTGAGATCGCCGTCGGGGTGGCGCAGCAGCCAGGTGTAGAAGTAGAGGATCATCCCCTGAGGGCCCCAGCAGGGGTGGACCTCGTTGTAGACGCCGGTCACGCCGAAGTCCCGATGGTAGGCCCGCAGTTTGTCGGCCATCGAGTGCATCACCGGCAGCGGTCCGGGCCAGAGATAGAACGACCAGTAATCGTGCACCAGCATCGGCGCGCCGCTCGCTTTGGTCAGCTCCCGGTAGCCTTTGAGAATTTCGAGAAAAGTGGCGTTCTGGCGGCTCTTCGGGTCGTACAGTCCGCGTGAGTAGTCGGAGAAGCTCCCGGCGAAGGCGACGGGCATGACAGCGGTGTTCGACTCCAGATGATCGACCTTGGTCGGCACCTCCGTATGCATCATGTAGGCGTACCAGCCGATTTTCTTATCAGGTAATACTTCGCGCAGGCGGCGGGCGATCTGGTTATTGAACCAAACGACGCGATTGCTCATCGAAGTGCCCTTGATTTTCTCCGGCATGGCCCCGGAGTGCGACGCCTTGAGCTTCGGATCATCGAGCGCGCGACAGGCGTCGCACTCGCACCAGATAGCGTAATCGTTCGGGTCGAGGCTGGCGATTTCCAGCTCCGGGCGCTCTTCAAAGGCGCGGACGATCTTCCGGAAGACCAGCTCCTGTACCTCCGGGTTGCTCAGGCAGAGCTGCGCGTTCGGGTCGGAGGAGCGCTCGCCGTTGACCAGCGCGAAGTACTCGGGGTGTGTCTTGAAGTAGTGCGCATGGGGGACGAGGTAGAGGTAGGCATGGGCGAAGTTGATCTCGTAATAGCCGCCCATCCCGGGGCCGGTCCAGAGATTGCAGTTCTGGCGATTGCGCACGGCCCAGCGGCGCGCCATCTCGCGCTCGGCACGCACGGCCTCGCGCTCTGCGGGATCGCTCAACTGCGACTCCAGCGCGGCATGGGTCTGGTAGCGGTTGATCCCGTAGCGGTATTGGTAGACCGGCTGCGAACGCCGCTCGCCTTCCTCCAGAACGATCTCCGGCTTTGAGGGGACATGCTCGCCCCACGGCTCCGGCCGATACCAGCGGACGCCCAGTTCCTCCAGCAGGTTGTAGACGCCGTAGAGCGTGCCGCGATCATGCCGGGGCAGCTCCGGGTGCTGCGAATGCCGCCCTTTGGAGCGCCCTCCGACGATATGGATGGCATTCTCGCGAACGACCACGAGCGACTCCTCCACGCCAAGCTTCTCCGGCTCCAGCGCGGCGTTCTCGGGAAGGCGGCCGACGTAGAGCGCCGGGCTTTCTCCGCTGCGGCTT
Source organism: Chthoniobacter flavus (assembly GCA_040392045.1). GTDB lineage: Bacteria > Verrucomicrobiota > Verrucomicrobiia > Chthoniobacterales > Chthoniobacteraceae > DATMFV01. The sequence goes on from JBEBWR010000082.1 coordinate 7,181, forward strand.
TCGCGAAGGGCGACTTCGCATCCCAGCACGCGCCCCAGATAATGCGCCAGCTCCTCGGCGGCATGACGCTCGGCGGGAAGCGCCTGCGGCGCGACGATGACTTCCGGAGGCGTTGCCTTGGAGAGCTTCAACGCCGCCTGAAGCGGGGAAGATGCGCCGAGAAGCAACGCCGCGCCAAGCAGGGCGGAGGCCGTTCGACGAAAGGTATCGATCACGGGGAGAGCCATGAGAAAATTCGTTAGGATTTCCGGCGAAGCTTGATGCAGAAGACGCCTCCCATGACGGTAGCCAGAAGGGCGAGCGTGCCGGGCTCGGGGATTGCGTTTACGTTAACGGTGAAGGTATCAAAAGCGAAAGCGCGGGTAGCGGCTTCCGAGGTCGAGAGAATCGCATAGATACCGAAGGCCGTGATGTCGCCCTCGGGGAGCAGTTGCGCGGACTCGCCGATGGTGTAGCCGTCGGTGCCCCAGTCAAAGCTATACCAGTTGGCCGTGGCCATATCGACCGAGCGCGCCGCTGCCACCTCGTGAAAGTTGTTCGTATTGTCAAAAGCGCCGAGCCCGCCCGGAGCGGTCGTGATCAGATCGGAGACATACCAGGCGACGTTGCCCTCGGCTACGGTCCCCAGACGGATCGCAAGCCGATGCTGGCTGTCGCTGGTGGTAGCCGCCGCCGTCCATGAGATCGACTCTACGGCATACGCACTGCGGTCGATGGTAAAGATGTTCTGGTAGAGCAGCGAAGAGTAGGTGGGGACGGAAGCATTCCCGGAGGTGTAGATGAAGCCGTTGCTATCGCTCTGCGAAGTGGTGGAGTTGACGTTCGGGAGGTTATTGGGAGCGCCGGGGGTGAACCACACCCCGGAGTTGGCATAGCCCTCCAGCGCGTTTCCCCCCGTGCCGCCGATGGTGTAGACCGGGCCGGTCGCTCCCGCCCGGTTTCCGCGCCAGTCGACGGAGGCGCTATTGATATTAAGCTTGGCGCTACCGCTGTTGCCGAAGTTCTGGCGGTAAAGCACGGTGGAGGCGTCGGCCAGAACCGGAGCCGCGAGGAGGGCGAGAGGGAGGAGGGTATGGAGGAGTTTCATAGGGTGGATGAGGAGGTTGAGTTGAGTTTGCAGCCGCACGACTCGCGGGGGACGAGGTGACAGTCCATCTCGATCATCTCGGGAGTACCGTTGCGGGGGCCGCCATTGCGGATTTCTTCGACAAGGACCTCCACCGTTTTCCATGCGATCTCCCGTGTGGGCTGATGGATGGTGGTAAGCCGGGGGATGGAGTAGACCCCGGCGGTGCTGTTATCAAAACCGATAAAGGCGATATCCTCGGGGACCCGAAGACCATGATCGTGGCAGGCCTGAATGGCGGCGATGGCGATATAGTCGTTGATGCAGACCACCGCGTCGGGCACTTCGCCGGAGCGGATCAGCCGGGCCATGGCTTCATAGCCGGGCTGGTATGAGGCGTCGAGCGGTCGGGCTTCGCTTCCCTCGCGCTCGGTAGCAGGACCTCGCACCAGCGGTACGGAGAGCCCGGCGGCCTCGAATGCCGAGAGCGCTCCTTCCACCCGCTTTGCCACCGAGTCGTGCCGCTGGTCCCCTTCTCCCATGAGGATCAGCGGACGGCGATAGCCGAGATTGAGGAGATGCCCGGCCTGTAGCTCGCCGCCGCGGCGGAAGTTCGCGGAGACGTAGGAGCGCTCGGGCCAGATCCCACCGCTCATGATCACCAGCGGGATGTCGCTTTTGAACAGGCGCTGGAGGGCGGAGCGGGTCAGGTCGGGCGTCCCCACCGCGCTGACGATGATCCCTTCCGCACGGGCATCGATGAGGCCGTCCACCGCGCGCTCCAGTCCGTCGTGATGCCAGTAGACATCGTAGGCCACCAGTTCGTACCCGGCGCTGTGAATCGCTTCGCCCGCAAAAAGAACACGCTCCAGCGGGGTCTGCACGACGCTGGCCGACTTGATCATGCCGATGATGCCGCTCTTGGCCCCCCGCAGAACGCGCGCCTGCCGGTTGGGCCGGTAGCCGAAGCGGTCGGCGGCTTCCATGACGCGCTTGCGGGTCTTGTCGCTGTAGCGCATGTCGCCCCCGAGGATATCGGAGATTGTGTGGGTGGATACCCCCACTTCGCGGGCGAGATCTTTGAGCGTAATCATGGGGAAGCGTTTACAACAAAAAGGAGGCTTCTGGAAGCTCCTGCCCTTTTCCCGGAGAATTCCTAAGGTTAGGAATTTTAGACGTATGAAATCCGTCGGGGAGAACGGGAGCGTGGGACTGTTGTATTCCTGACGTTAGGAAAAGGCAAGGAAAAGATTTCGAAACGGCTTTTTCTTCGTTTCCCGAGGGGGGCTTGGGGGGTCTAAGGGCCTACTTCCCCGGCGGGTGCGGCTCGGTCATGGAGACCGGGTTGAGGACGCGCTCAAGTTCCTCTGCCGGGAGGATTTCCTGCTCGGTGCAAAGCTCGCGGATGGTTTTGCCGGAGGCGGCGCTCTCTTTGGCGATCTGCGCGGCGCGGTCGTAGCCGATGATCGGGGCGAGGGAGGTGACCATCGAGAGGGAGTGCTCGACGAGCGAGGTGCACCGCTCGGCATTGGCCTCCAGCCCCTCGACGCAGCGCTGCCGGAAGGTGTCGCAGGCGTTGGCAAGCAGACGGATGGAACTGAGGAGGTTTCGCGCCATGAGGGGCATCATGGTGTTGAGCTGAAGGCTGCCGTTCGCGCCGCCCCATGTGATGGCGGTGTCGTTCCCGATGACCTGCGCGCAGACCTGCATGAGCATTTCGCTCATCACGGGGTTCACCTTTCCAGGCATGATGGAGCTGCCGGGCTGCGTGGCGGGGAGCGCCAGTTCGCCGATGCCGCAGTGCGGACCGCTGCCAAGCCACCGGAGGTCGTTGGCGATCTTGAAAAGCGCGACGGCGATGGTCTTGAGCTGTCCGCTGGCTTCGACGAGCCCGTCGCGCGCGCCCTGGGCCTCGAAGTGATTGCGCGCTTCGCGGAAGGCGATGCCGGTCTGCTGCTGGAGATGGCGCAGGGCGCGAAAGGCGAAGTTCGGATGGCAGTTGATCCCGGTGCCGACGGCGGTACCGCCAAGCGGAACCTCTTCGACGGCGCGTACGGCGGCTTCCGCCCGATGACGCGCCTGCTCGACCTGTCGCGCGAATCCGCTGAACTCCTGCCCGAGGCGGATCGGCGTGGCGTCCATGAGGTGCGTCCGTCCGATCTTGATGATCTCCCAGAAGCGCAGAGCTTTGCGGTCCAGAGCGTCGTGCAGGGCGTCGAGCGCGGGAATGAGCGTCTGCTGGAGGGCCTCTCCGGTGGCGAGATGAATGGCGGTGGGGAAGACGTCGTTGCTCGACTGGCAGAGGTTGACGTGGTCGTTCGGGTGCACGGGATCATGCGAGCCGATGGACTGACCGGCGAACCGGGCACAGCGGTTCGCGATGACTTCGTTCGCGTTCATGTTGCTGCTGGTGCCGGAGCCGGTCTGGAAGATGTCGATAGGGAAATGGGCGTCGAGTTCGCCGTTGACCACCTCTTCGGCGGCGCGGGCGATGAGGCTGGCGCGCTCTTCGCTGAGAAGGCCCAGCTCCAGATTGGCCTCGGCAGCGGCCCATTTCACCAGCCCGAGCGCGCGGATCAGTTCGCGGCCGATCGGTTCACCGGAGATGGGAAAATTCAGCACGGCGCGCTGGGTGGACGCACCGTAGAGCGCGTCCACCGGCACCTCCATGGGGCCCATGGAGTCGGTTTCGGTCCGCGTGGCGGGAGTGGCGTTCGTCTTGGGGGAGGCGTTCATACGGTAGGGGCGACGGGTGGAGGTGCGGTTCGGGTTCGGAGCAGGGTGAGGGCGTTGGCGATGACCACGAGCGTGGCGCCGGTATCAGCCAGAATCGCCATCCAGAGCGAAGTATAGCCGAGGGCCGCCAGCAGGAGAAAGAGGAACTTGATCCCAAGGGCAAAGACGATGTTCCCCTTGATCATGCGCAGGGTCTGCCGCCCGAGACGGATGGCCTCGGCGACTTTCTGCAAGTCGTTGTTGAGCAGGGCGATGTCGGCCGTCTCCAGTGCGGCGTCGGTCCCCTGCCCCATGGCAATGCCTACCGTAGCCGCAGCGAGGGCCGGGGCGTCGTTCACGCCGTCGCCGACCATGCCGACTGCGCCATGCTCCCGCTGGAGACGGTGGAGCGCTTCGATCTTCTGCTCGGGGAGGAGATCGCCATTGGCCTCGTCGATCCCGGCCTCGCTGGCAATCGCCGAGACGGTGCGCTGGTTGTCGCCGCTGAGCATGACGATGGGACTCACGCCGAGGCGGTGGAGCGCGGCGAGCGCTTGCGGGACTTCGGGGCGGAGGGTATCGCGGATGGCCAGCACCCCGAGGACGCGCCCGGCGCACGGCTCGCCATCGGCTCCCGTATGAGGGCGGTGGCCGACGATGACGACGGAGCTGGCCGCAGCCTCGATCTCCGCGAGGAGGGCTTCGACCTCGGGGGTGCAGACTCCGGCGTCATGGGTGAAGCGATGGTTCCCGACGAAACAGGGGTGAGCGTCCACGTCGGCTTCCGCACCGCGCCCGCCGATGGAGCGGTAGTTCGCGGCACGGCTCCACGGGACTCCGGCGCGGTCGGCAGCGGCGACGACGGCCTGCGCGAGCGGGTGCGTGGAGTGTGAATCGATGGCGGCGGCGATGGCGAGGATTTCGCTCTGGGTGATGGTACCAAGCGGATGAACGGCGGTGACTTCGGGTTGCCCGCGGGTGATCGTCCCGGTTTTGTCCACGGCGAGGGCGCGGAGGCTTCCCACGGCTTCCAGCGCTGCGCCGCCTTTGACGAGAACGCCCCGGCGGGCCAGCGCGGTGAGGCCCGAGACGATGGAGATCGGCGTAGCGATCACGAGCGCGCACGGACAGGCGATGACAAGGAGAACCAGCGCACGGTAGA
>JBEBWR010000083.1:0-12010 GCA_040392045.1 Chthoniobacter flavus
CTCGGAGCGCTGATTCTGATACGCACCGTATCCCGTTCGATCCGGGTGACCATGATCTCGATATCATCACCGATCATGATCGTTTCACCCACTTTGCGCGATAGGACTAGCATGTTCTTGGTTATACAATAGCACGGATTTGTCCCGTGCAACTGGCCAAGATCATCTCAGTGAAACGGAGGCATCGCCAGCGCCGGGCGGAAGCACTCGGAACACCGATACTCCCCTCACCACGGTATGACCCGAAATGCGAAGGGCGGCAAGTCCACATTTTCGACAGATGATGAATTTTGCGATCACAGCGTGCCAGTTTGCGTGGATATGCGCAGAACAAACGTTTATTTACAGTAAAATGATATCGTACCCTGATTCATCATTGTCTCACATTGAGGAGGCCTAGAGTTCCAACAATCCCTGACTCCGGTATTGGTGAAGTTTGTTCCTCAACGTCCGCACACTGATATTCAGCAGGTTTGCAGCGCGTGTGCGATTCTGGCGGGTGTATTCGAGGGCGCGGAGAACGTGGCGGCGCTCCAGCTCGTCGAGCGTGATCAAGGGATCGGCTGCGGACGCCGCTCCATTTCGCTCCGCCGGGACGGATTGCTCGTGGAGGAAGTGGAAGGCGGAAACGTCAAGAGGACGCTCGGTCCCCGCAAGGACAACGGCGCGCTCCAGGACACTTTCCAGCTCGCGCAGATTGCCGGGCCACGCATGGCGCCGGAGCAGATCGAGGGCTCCGGCGGTAAAGCCGGGAAAGCGAAGGTTGTTCCGGCGGACAAAGTGTTCGCTCCACTGCTCTACAAGCACGGTCAGATCCCCGAGCCGCTCCCGGAGCGGCGGGACCTCGATGGGGACGACACTGAGCGCAAAATAGAGATCCCGCCGGAAGGTGCCTTCGCTGACGGCATCGCGGAGCGGGGCAGTCGTGGTGGCGATCACCCGGAAGCCGGGGCGCGTCCGCTCCTGAAACGCGTTCAGCAGGCGGACCTGCGCATGCACCGGGAGGGCGCCGACTTCCTCCAGCACGAGGGTCCCTCCGGCAGCACACGGGAGGCGCTCTTCGAGCAGCTCGCGCTCCACTTCCTCGGCGCTTCCCGCGTCGCAGGTATGAACGATGAATGGCCCTGCGCTCCGGGGGCCTGAGTAATGAATGGCTTCGGCGACGCTTCGCTTTCCCGAGCCGACTTCGCCGGAGATGAGAACAGGGCTATCGACGCAGGCGATCCGCTGGATGAGGGCCCTGAGGTCGGACATTCGCGGCGAAGCCCCTACGATCCATCCCCGGCACTCGTCCTGTCCTGTCGGTTCCCCTTCCCGGCCCCGCTCCATGGAGCCCCGGGAAGGCATATTGCCTCCCAACGATCGGTGAATCATCATTTGGTCGGAGAGCCTAAGATGACTTTGACAAACTCCGCAATCGGGCGGCGGCAGGTTGTGCTGCTGCTCCTTTCCCCTGATTGGGACGGGGGGATTCCCTGCGGAACCCTACACTTTCCGGCCAAATTTTTTCTCCAGCTCGCTGTAGGAGATCTGGATCATGGTGGGACGCCCATGAGGACAGCAATAGGGCAGGTCGCAGCGGAGCAGATCCTCAATGAGCCGGATCAGCTCGGGCTCGCGAAGGATGTCGTTGGCCTTCACTGCGGCGCGGCAGACGGTCTTGGCGATCACGTCCTCGCCGAGGCGGAGCTTTGAGGTGGAGCTGCTGACGGTGCGCAGTTCGTCGATGACCTCGCGAAGGAGTCGCAGGGGATCGCCGAGGCGGACGAACTGCGGAAGGCTGTCGAGCTTCCACGTTCCCGCGCCAAACGGCTCCATGCCGATGCCCATTTTCTGGAGTGTTGCGAGATTCTGCGCCACCCAGTCGCTATCGCGGGCTCCCAGCTCCAGCGTAACGGGAACGAGCAGCCGCTGGACGGGTACTCCCTGCTCTTCAATGCGACGCTGGAGCTGCTCAAAGAGGATGCGCTCATGTGCCGCGTGTTGATCGACAAGGACCAGGCCGCCCTCATTCTCCATCAGGACGTAAAGGCTTCCCAATACGCCCAGCAGCCGGAAGGAGCGGGAGGGCGCGTCTCCCGCAGGGTTGGAAGCATTCCCGGTGAACGTTGTCTGCGAGAGCGGCGGAGCTACGCGCAGGGTTCCGGGCGCGTACCGCTCCGGCGGGGGAGCGCCTACGGGGATGGCGCGGGGCGGCTCGGGCGTGACGACCCAGCCGTCGGTGTGTCGGACCTCCGGTAGCGGAGGCGGCGGCGCGGCAGGGGTTGGAGACGAAGTCTGTGGAGCCGGCTCGACGCGGTCGTGAATCACCAGGTTCTCCATCGGCAGCGGCAGGGCGGTCTGCGTGGCCGAGGGGGATTCTGCGGCGGCTGCGTTCTCCTCCACAGGCTTTTCCGGTGCGACAAAAGTGGCGCTCCAGCGCTCGCGGTCGCTCTCCAGCGCCGCGCGCACCGCTTCAACGACGGCCTCGCGAACGCGCGACGGCTCGCGGAACCGGACTTCGCGCTTGGCAGGGTGGACGTTTACGTCCACCGCCTCGGGTTCCAGCTCAATGAAAAGAAAGGTGATGGGCGACTGCCCCTTCATCAGCGAAGTATGGTAGCCTTCACGGAGGGCATGGGTGAGCACGCTATTCTCCACGGCGCGGCCATTGACGAAGGTCAGCTGCTGGGTCCGCGTGGAGCGGCTGACTCCGGCACGGCCAACGTAGCCGTGAATGCGTACGCCGTCGCGCTCCATCGGCGGAACCTCCAGCAGTTCGTCCGCGAGGGATGCCCCCCAGAGATCGCGGATGCGCTGGTGCAGGCTGGTGGTGGCGGGGATCTGAAAGACGAGACGCTGATCGGTACGGAAGACGAAGCCGATCTCCGGGTGCCCGATGGCCTGAAGCGCGAGCTGGTGCTCCACGTGGCTCATCTCGGTATTCTCCGTCCGCAGAAATTTCCGACGGGCGGGGAGGTTGAAGAAGAGCGAACGGACTTCGATCTGCGTTCCGGGGGCTTCGCCGGCATCGCGGACATGGTCGATCTTCCCGCCGGTGATCTGAATCTCCGTCCCCGCTTCGGCGTCGTGCTCGCGGGTGCAGAGGCGAAAGCGGGAAACGCTGGCGATGCTCGGCAGCGCCTCACCCCGAAAGCCCAGGGTATGAAGGGCGGCAAGGTCGGCTCCCGTGCGGATCTTGCTCGTGGCGTGGCGCTCCAGCGAGAGGAGGGCGTCGTCGCGATTCATCCCGCAGCCGTCATCGACGACACGGATGAGCGAGATCCCGCCGCGACGCACCAGCACCTCGATCTGCTTTGCCCCGGCGTCGATGGAGTTCTCCACCAGTTCCTTGACCACGGAGGCCGGGCGCTCGACGACTTCGCCAGCGGCTACCTGACTGGCGACTTCATCGGAAAGCAAGTGGATGCGGTTCATCTGAGGAAAAGGGAGGAGAGGAATGGGTGGGCGTGTCCCCCGGAAATCATTCACGCAGCCCGTTTGACTTCACCGGGTCAAGCCGTTACGATTCAAGGGTACGAACCATGATTACCGTCACCGACTCCGCCGTCAAACAACTTCAGGCTCTCATTGCCGATACCCCGGACAATGAAGGCAAGGGGCTTCGGATTTATGTGGAAACCGGCGGCTGCGCAGGGATGCAGTACGGCATGACGATCGACCGCTCAAAGGAGGGCGACGCCGTATTTGGCCCGGCGGACGGGCAGATCCTTGTCGATGAGTTCAGCCTGAAATACCTCAAAGGGGCGACGATTGATTTCAGCGACGAGCTGACCGGCGCGGGCTTCCGCATTCAGAATCCGAACGCCTCCCGCTCCTGCGGCTGCGGCTCTTCCTTTGAATCGGCAGATCACTCCCATCCGCATCCATGATGCCCAACCGCCGTCGCTCTTCGGGGTTCCGGCCCCTGCCGCCCCGCTCCAAACCGGCCAATGACGACCTTTTCGGCAACGGGGATGACGACGCCGAGAAAGGGCGCGATCACCTCTTTCTCTGGACGGTAGGCATCCTGTTGCTCGTCGGCATGGCGCTGGCGGCGTGGCTCGGCGCGTTCTATATTTATGGACACCCGGAGAAGCCGGAGAGCTACCGCCTGCTCCAGAAGTTCAAGAAAGTGCCGCAGCCGAAGCGCTTTGAGCTGACGGAAGCGCCTCCCGGCGAGTTCCTCACCCCGCAGAAGGCTTTTGAGCGTTATGGCGCGATGACCGACTTTCAGCTCGGTCGGGAGAACGAAGTGCTGATGCGCGACTTCATCCGGAACTACCGGAGCACGAAGCGACTGGTCCCCTACCTTGTCGGGCGCTATACGATCATGAGCAGCTACGGGCTGAAGGAGGGCGACTTCATCGACTCCGGGATGGTGGCCGTGGCGCAGTCAGTCGACGTTCCGCAGGTGGTGATCGAGCATCTCTACCCTGCGGAAAAGGCCGTGATCCCGACGCTGGAGCAGATGCTCTCCTCGGGACTCGACCTGAAGCTGGATCGCACGACCGATCTCGCGGCGGTGATTCACATCGGACGGATGCCGGACGGGCGGCTGCAATTCACGCTGGTCCCGCTGATCTATGGCTCCTATGCGCTGGCGCAGCGAAGCGAGAGCTTCCGGCTGGAGCCGCCGTCGATCCTCAATCCGGGGGGCGGTCTGCCGGTTGTACGCGATCAATTGCTGGAAGATTGCCTGAAACGCTATGCGGAAACCATCCGGGAGCGGAATGCCAAGCTGGCGGCGCAGCGGAAGGATCACGAAATCCCCGTAGCCGTCCCGGCGGAAGGAACGACGATTGTCCAGCTTCCTGTCCCCCCGCCTGAGCAGAAGAAACCGGAAGAGCCCAAGGAAACGGCGGCTGCGGAGCCTACGCCCGCACCGGAAGTCGCGGTAGCAGCAGCGACGCCCGCGCCGACTCCGGCAGCAACGCCCGTACCCGAGCCGACGCCGGAGAAAGAGGTCACCGCAGCGGCCACTCCGGCGCGCAGTCCCCTGCTCCAGCCGTTCCTCGCCGCTTCGCCCACGCCGTCGGCTGACGCATCGAGCCGTCCGCAGCGGTGGAAGACCTACTCGCCGGGCCAAATGCCGAGAGGCCGCCTGGTTACGCTCGAAGATGCTTCAGCGCTGGCGGATCGCGGCGTGGGAGGTGAGCGGCTCTACCTTCGGGGCGATTTCGCGGTGACCGCATCGCGGGATAACCGCGTGGTCCTTCGCTCCAGCAATTCGCTCGATCAGGCGCATGCCCCGGTCGCCGTCGTGGAGTTCCCGGAGAACAGCACCGTTCCTTCAGAGCGGCAGCGCTTCTCCCGAGATGGGATGCGCCCTTTTGAAGTGCGGGATGTCCAGCGCCGCCCCGATGGCCGCGTGACCATCTACGTGCGGGAGATTACGACGCCGTAGCCTCCGGAGCCGGTTCCGCGGGCTTCTCCTCTTTCTTCGGTTCGTCTCTGAGGCCGATCTCCAGAAAACGTCCGGGGCCGAGCTTGATGTAAAGCTCCGGCTTGAGCTTGTCGTGCCGCATGCGCCGGTAGATGGGGATGGCTCCGCTGTCATCCGTACCTGCTTTCATCATGGTACCGTCCGAGTGCCGAACGGTATCCTCCGCGTAATACGGCAGCCCTTTGAGACGCAGGACCGCAGCGGAGTTTGGCCCCTCTTCGCTTCCGGCGGGGATGACCGTCGCGGGAACTCCGGCAGCGGTCGGTTCTTCAAAGGCCTCCAGAGCGGTGCGCTCGCGGCGGTCCAGCGAGGTCAGCCACGCCAGACCGGCAAAGCCGATGAGAAGGGAACCGCCGAGAATGACGGCGACGCGGCCTTTGAAAATGGGGTCTTTCTCCGAAGTGCTCATGATAGGATAAAGGGAGGGGCTTTCCTACCGTTTCAGGCAGGAAGTGAGGTCGATGAATTGGCCGATGAGAGTGTCGAGAGCCGCCTGTCTGCCGTGGTCCTCCAGCTTGTCGCCCTGAAAGGAGGTATCGCGGGCGTTGCTGAGAGAGAACTGCCCCGGAAGAACGACGACACCGATATTCCCCAGCAGCGCGCGAAGATGCGGCAGGCCGCGCAGGCCGCCGAGCACGCCCGGGGAGGCGCTAAGCAGCGCGGCGGTTTTGCCGCGATACGCGACCAGAGGAGATTCATCCGGGCTGGAGAGGCGCGAAGTCCAGTCGATCGCGTTCTTGAGCGCAGCGGTAAAGAAGCCGTTATACTCTGCGGAGGAAATGATAAAGCCGTCGTGCTCCAGCAGCAGTTGCTTGAAACGCAGCGCGTTCCCGGGAAGGCCATTGAGGGCTTCGTTGTCGCCGTTGTAAAGCGGCATGGGGTAATCGGAGAGGTGAATCACGGTCACCTCGGCTCCCTGCTGCCGTGCGGATTCGCCTGCGACACGGGCAAGGTGCTGATTGTACGATCCGGCGCGAAGGCTGCTGCCGAAGACGAGAAGTTTGGGCGTCTGCATAGAAAAAGTCGGTCCTTTCCTTAACAGACCCGTTCCCGTTATGTCATGCCTAATCCCTACGAGCCCTCTTCGCCTCGCTTCCGAAGGCGCGGCGGAAGGTTCTCAAGCTCCCGCTGAATGCTCTGATGAAGCGCGGCCTGTCCGTCGGGATTCAACAGAAGCGCCGCATAGTGATAAGCACGGGTCTCTTCAAGAGCGTTATGCGCTTCAAGCCGCTGGCGTACGGGAACGAGCCGGTCGCGGATCTCCGCCAGTCCTTCCTTCCGGTTCTCCCGAAGAAGCGTCCGCAACTGCTTGATCAGCGCCGTCAGCTCGAACATGAAAAAATCATGGTCATGGCGCAATTCCGCCACGAGCTGGCGCATCTCCCCGGCAGTCACCACGGCGCTTTTACCCGCAGCATTTTCGGCTTGCTCCACTGCCTTCAATAGCGCCGGAAATAAAACGACATTTTCGGCCCGAATATGAACCGCAAGACGCCCCCAAAACAGATCAAGGAATTCAAAGCTGCCGGCGAGATTCTCCGCCTCAATCGCACGATCCAGCTCGACAAGCGTCTCGTCCAGATCGTCATGATCGTGGGCCAGCAGGGCCGCCGTGGATACGGGGATGTCCTTCATGCCCGCACTATACCTGCATCGCCTGCCAATCGCTATCTATTTCATGCCTGCGGGAACTGTCGATCCCTCCTTTTGACATGATGGGTCATGATACGCCTCATCTCCATTCCTCCCGGAAGCCAGCTCCAATTTTGACTGACAGAACGGGAAAGTTTTTATGATTTTTCACTTTCTGGCGTTGACGCCGACACGTGTCATCACCATGATACGCCTCATCTCCCAGAGGTCGAAAAGAGTTCTTCCCCTTCAAACGTCTGTTCCTCAATGGCTAACGTCACCCAGCTACAAATCGCCAAAGCGCTGAACCTCTCCCGCTCCACCGTCGCCACCGTTTTCTCTCAGGCTCCGGGGCGACGGATCTCCAAAGAGGTGACAACGCGCGTGCTGGAAATGGCAAACAGGATGGGCTACCGGCCCAATCGCTACGCTCAGGTAATGCGAAACGGACGAAGCGGTTACATTGGCATTCTGGGGTTTAATTCTCTCCGGGAGCTTTCCCAACGGAAAATCGTGGCCGCGAAGACGGAATTGCAGAAGCATGGCTACGATTGGATCGTGCAGGAACGTCACAATGAGGGCGAGGACCTGTACAAGGCTACGGAAGGTCTCATCGAACGCCTCATTGATGCCCGCGTGGAAGGGATACTGCTGGTCTACCCGGATCACCACATCACGCCCGCCATGCTCCAGAAGATTCTGGACGAAGGAATTCCGGTGGTCGGGATCGCCAGCGACCATCTTCAGCCTATTCCCAATTTCATTTCCGATCGCCACTGGGGCTACGCGCGGATGGTGAAGCATCTGCTCGGAGGCGGGTATCGGCGAATCACGCTACTGGGGCTCTCGGAGGGCTCCGGCCCCGCTGCCTTTGAAGAGGCAATGGCCACCTGCCCGGAGGCGGAGGGAGAGATATGTTTCATCTGCCGCGCCACTTGTCCGACAGAGGGAATGTCGCATGAGTATATCGACTACCTCTGCGGTAAATATGGGGTAAAAAAAATCCTTGCCGGAAAGAAACCATTGCCGGAAGCGCTCGTCTGCAATAACGATGCATGGGCGCTTGGGGCGCTAACAGCCCTGTACGAAGGCGGCTTGAAAGTACCTGAGGATATCGCCATTACCGGATTCGACAACGACCTGTCCGCAGCGTTCGGCGCGGTTCCCCTGACTACCATGCGCCACCCGATTGAAGAGATATCGAAGCAGGCGATTGATTGCCTGATGGAGATGGTCGCTTCCGGAAAGACGCTGGACAGCCATACCGTCGCGGTCCGGGGAGAACTGATCGTCCGGCGCTCCTGCGGGCTGGGAACTTTCACGCGAAAGAAGAAAACGACACGCTGAACTCACCACAACCCTATCCAAATCCATGAAAATATCCACCACCCCCACCCTGTCGGTTGCGGTTCTTCTTGCCGCCGCCTTTTCCCTGAAAGCAGCCGATTACACCCTTCACATGGACAGCAGTTATCCATGGAATACCGCCCCGTGGCAGGTGGAAGGATCGCCAGCCGTCCCTCCGGGAGCGAGCGATTCCGTTATCGATATCACAACAGATGGCACAGTGCGCGACCTCTATCTGAACGGCAATCAGGATCTTGTGAATCTCACCAAAACCGGCACGGGAAGTTACCGGATCTACAATGGTCACAGCAGCAGTAATATCGATGACAGCGCCTTGACGCTCTCCGGTACGTTCCGGCACAGCGCGGCTACGGTCTATATCCGGAGCAATCCCAATGGAGGCAGGCTTGAGCTGGATTTACAAAATTTTACGATCGGACACGACACCTCGGTGGCGAGGGTGAGAGTGGGAGAGAATACGAATACCACTTACCAGCGGGTGACTCTTAACGTTCAGGGGATCACCAGGATTACCGGTAACAACGCGGCTCTGGAGTTCAGCGAAGGTCTGAGCAATACTGAAACAAGTATCAACCTGGGCCATGTCGTTTTCGATAATCTCTCTTCCACCGGCAGTCCCGGCATTGAGATCGGCTCAGGCATCGTTCATGTAAAGAGCCTGAACTCCAGCGCGACTTCCGGAGGAAGCATTCGCACCACCACTACCGGGACGGGAACCCTCAGGATCGGCGGAGACGCCGGAGATCCCCTGCAACCGGAGGGACCGGCTACGTTCTACTCCCCAATCACCGGCGGTGTACGGCTGGAAAAGACGGGATCAAACATTCAGATTCTCTCGCCGCATAGCGGACAGGCCAATACCTATAAGGGAGGTACTCTGATCAGCGGCGGCGTGCTCTCCGTGCGCAGCTCACCAGGCGGCTCGGCTTTGGGGTCCGGAGCGGTGGAAGTCGCCAGCGGCGGAACGTTGGCGGGGAATGGCGGCATCGTCCTCGGCGCGGGAAATGCCGTAACGGTACGGGCCGGTGGTGTTATCGCTCCGGGCGCAGATGGGCTGGGAATGAATACGCTGGTGGTCAACGGCTACAATTCCTTCGAAACAGAGGGGGCCAAGATCCTGAAGATGGAGAGCGGCTCGTCCTTCTCCTTCAATGTGGATAGCGAAGGCAACAGCGACAAGGTGATGCTTGCCTATTATCGTAGTGGAGCACTGGAGCTGGAAGGCGGAGCGATCACTGTGAACATCACGGGGCAATTGAACGATGCTCACGTCTATTCGCTCTTTGAGTTCAAGAGCGGCGGTCCCGGCGGAGGGGCGCTCGTCAACAGCGGACTTACAGGAGGATTGGTAGCGGGCAGCGGCTTTGAGGGGTATGACGTACAGTTCCACTACGACGAGACGGGGTTTGGAGGGGTTGGTATCGTATCGATGACAGTCACGGTAATCCCCGAGGGGAAGGTCGCGTGGTTGGTGCCACTAGGGCTGGGAATAGTCATTGCCTTCCGGAAAGGACGCCGCTCCATTCGTCAGGAGGCTCGCTAACCTCTGCCCCTCAGGAACTCATGAACAGAGCAAAGCCATTCTTACGGAGCAAAGCCAGGCGAAGCGTGGCGGGCTTCTCAGTGACTGAGCTGGCGATCTCGCTGGGAATCGTTCTCCTGCTATTCGTTCTGGCTGTTCCCTCAATCCGTATTTTCCGGGACAAAGCCAAAGGCGTGAAGTGTATCAATAACCTTAGGCAGATTGGCGCAGCCACCTTGCAATATGCCACGGAGCATAGAGGAGACATCCCCTTCTATCCCTACAACCCCACGCCCGAAACCACCGGTAGCGGAGCGGCAATGGGGACGTGGTATTACCTCCTCGCACCCTATCTGGGAGTAGCGCGCACGGAAGTCCCCTCCACTGTACCGCTCAGCGAGGAACGTACCTGGTTGGGGAGCGCTTCGCAACGGATTGGCCAGTCATGCGTCTTCACCTGTCCGGGACATCGCCGCACGGAATCCAACATGCATTGGTCGCCCGAGCCAATGACCTTCCCTGCGCTGAAGCCGGTGAGCTACGCCCCTCCTTCCACGCTGGTACCTACAGCCTGGATGAAAACCCAGAAGACAGGCCTCCCCCACCCTTCCGGATACACGATCTATCCCCTCAAAATGCATGAGATCACTTCGCTCTCCCGCAAAGTCTGGCTGATGGATTCGCCGCACCCTTCGCAGTTGAACGTGAGCACCTCGCGATGGCAAACGGCAGACGTCTATAAGGAGAACTGGCCCCGGCAGGGGATGACCCGGCACGGAGACGGCGGAAACGTTCTCTACTACGACGGACACGTAGAGTGGCTCCATATCAATACCTTTGCCAAACCGTCCCACCGGACCATTGAGCAAACACTCAATCTTTACCTTAACCCCTATCGTCAGGTTTCCTCGGATGAATAGCTTCCCTCCCCTTTCCTTACTGGTTCGCCATTGTACCACTCTCCTTTGCTACGCGGCGATCGTGACCCTTTGCGGGTGCGAATTTCCCGCTTCGCCTCCTCCGTCCGAAGCGGCGGCAGAAGAGACAGAAACAAAGCCGGTACCCCTTCCGGATTTGAGCGATGTGATCGTGGTCGCCCCCGATGGAGCGGATACCGGGGAAGGTACTCTGGAGTCCCCCCTTGCAACCCTCTCCGAAGCGTTGACGCGCGTCGTACCGGGAAAGTCGGTTATTACCCTCCGGGGTGGCACCTATGTCAAGGGCGCGCAGATTAGCGGAGGAGGAGAAGATCCGCTGCCCGTTACGATCCGCGCTTATCCGGGAGAGACCGTGATCTTCGAGGGCGGCGAAGCGGTGAAGCGCTGGGAACCCGAGGGACGCCCCGGTCTCTATTATCTGGAAGATCCGGGCCGCGAGAGCTACGGAAGGTATGGCAAGGGAGGGTATTACGAAGTGTGGGAAGATGAGGCCCGCCTGCGCTACCGGAAAGTACTTGATGCGGACGGGGTCGCCGCGTGGCCCGGAAGTGTTTGCGTCATGGATGAAAAGCGTCTGCTCGTGCATGTGCCTCGGGGGCGTACCCCGGAAGAGGCGATACTCTGGCGCGGAAAAACGGCTGAAATCTTCTCGGTCTCCCGCTCCAACGTCACGCTGGAAGGGATCATCTTTCGCAACGCGGTGGGAGGAGGAGACGCGCGTGCGCTCACGATCACCACGGCCCGTGGGATTGTCGTGCGCAACTGCCAATTCCTTAATTGCGCGGCGGGTATCAGTGTTACCGCATACGGCACCTTGATTGAGGATTGCACCTTCCGGGATGTGGGTCTGGGAATCCGCTTTTCCGGAAAGGGCACGGAGATGGTGGCGCGGCGGTGTCTCATCGAGAGCGCTCAGGGAACCTTCGCCTTCTCGGATATGGGCGAGCATGAGCGGAACGGTTTCCGGATCTACCATGCCGGAGATGGGGCGCGCATTGAGCAATGCGTGACTGCGGGCTTCTGGGCGGGGCTTTACATCAAGACCATCTCTCACCGCGAAGGGTCCCGGCCCTTTTATATAGAAAATAACACTTTCCTTGACGGCTTCCGCAGTGGGGCGGATCA
>JBEBWR010000084.1:0-11997 GCA_040392045.1 Chthoniobacter flavus
TCGCTCATCGGCTCACTCTTTCAGATGGAGGGGGAGGGGTTCAACCCGAAAAAGGGCAGAAAAAAAGCCGCTTCTCCAAGGAGGAGAAACGGCTTTTTGGGAAAATGTCTTAGCCCTGCTTCTTTTTGGAGGAGCACTTGGACTTGTCAGTGCACTTCGTCTTATCGGCGCACTTGGTTTTGTCGGCGCATTTCGTCTTGTGAGCGCATTTGGACTTGTGCTTGCAGTCCTTCTTCTTGGCGCAGCAGGAAGAGACGGCGGTCTGGGCTCCGCAGCTACCCGTAACGGGGCACTGCTTGGGGGCCGTGGAGCAGGCGGAAAGGCCCGCGACGGCGGCAACGAGGAGGGCGAAGAGTGTGTGTTTCATACGGGGCCTGAGAGTACCCGTGTTCAGGGATTCCCGCAAGAGGGAATAAGGGAGCGGTTATGCTCTCGGATCAAAGGCCTTCCGGAGGGCATCGCCGAGGAGGTTCAGGGCGAGGATGAAGAGAAAGAGAGCGCCGGAGGCGGCGACAAGGTTCCACCAGACGACAGGGTCGCGGCTCAACTCGGTGCGCGCGGAGACGATCATGGCGCCCCAGCTCGCGGTGCCAACCGGAGCGCCGACGCCGAGGTAGCTGAGAATGGCCTCGGTCATCACCAGCCCGGAGAAACCGAGGACGGCGTTGATGAGAAGCAGGTGCATGACGTTGGGCAGGAGGTGGCGGGTGATGATCTTCCAGTGGCTCTGGCCGAGGGTGCGCGCGGCTTCAACGTAGGGGCGGGTGGTCTGCCGGAGGGTTTCGCCCCGGATCAGGCGGCAGAGCGTGATCCATGCGGTAATGCTCAGGGCGAGGGCCATGTTGGACAGGCCTCGCCCGAGGGTCATGAGAAGGGCGATGAGGAGGAGGATATTCGGGATGGAGTGGAGCGTGCTGTAGAGGTACTGGATGGCGTCGTCGGTCTTGCCCCGGAAGTACCCCGCGAAGATGCCGAGGAGCGCGCCGACGGGAAGGTAGATGAGGCTGGTGAGCCCGCCGATAATGAGGGCGGTGCGGCAGCCCTTGAGCGTCTGATGCAGGACATCTTTGCCCAGCAGGTCGGTGCCGAGGAGATGGCGGCCTTTGAGCGGCTTCGGATCAAACTCATCATAGGTGGTCCGGGCGAGGGGAGCGCTGTAGCTTTCCTCTACGGGGACATGACGAAAGGCATAATCCAGCAGCGATTCCTGCCGGGAGAGGCGGAGGCAGTCGCTCAGGCCGATCAGGAGGAAAAGGGCGACGACGGCGGCGCAGACGATCCCGAGCGGATCGCGACGGAGCCGGATGAAGGCGCGACGATACCGTTCGCTACGGAGAACCCGCCGGAGAAGCCAGACGAGAACGACGGCTCCGGCAAGGAAGAGGACGTTTTGTAACCAGAGGGGAGGCATGGCTATTGGAGTCGGATGCGAGGATCGGCGGCAGCGTAGCAGAGGTCGGTGAGCATCAGGCCGAAGAGAAAGAGGAGCGAGCCGATGTAGACGTTCGCGCGGATGAGGGAGAAGTCCGAAGTGTTGATGGCGTTCATCATGAGGTTGCCCAAGCCGGGAATGCCGAAGAAGCTCTCGACCACGAGAGAGCCCATGATGAGGAAGGGGAGCGAAGCGACGACGACGGTGATCAGAGCGATCAGGCCGTTCTTGAGAACATGGACGAGGAGGACACGGGCGTGGCTGACGCCTTTGGCTTGTGCGGTGCGGATGTAGTCGGCGCGGATCTCCTCGATGAAGATGGCGCGATAGAGCCGCACTTCGCTGCCAAGACCGCTCAGGACCATGATCAGCACAGGGAGAGCCAGAAAGCGCGCCGTGGAGAGCCCCTCGAAGTTAAATCCGAAGGCGGGGAACCACGCGAAGAGATTGGCCGCGATCCACTGACCGAAGATGACGTAGACAATGACGGGGATGCTCATCAGCGCGACGAAAATCGCCGTTCCCCAGCGGTCGAGGAGCGAGTCCCGGATAAAGACCTGAAAAAGCGAGAGGAGCAGGGAGAGGCTGAAGCCGACGATGAAGGCGGGGAGGGTGATCAGTAGGGAGGGGAGGATACCCCGTCGGATCATTTTGGCGACCGGCTCATCGTTGTAGTCCGAGATCCCGAGGTCGAAGGTGAGAAAGCCCTTGAGGGTATTGAAAAATTGCGAGTCAAGCAGCGGTTCCCCGGGACGGGTGTTGAGATAGATCGGCTTGTCATAGCCGCGATGGGCGAGCCACGTTTCCACGGTGCGCTGGTCGGCTTTGGGGCCAAGAATCTGGCGCGCCATCGTCTCGGGCCGGTTGATCTGGTAAAAGAGAAGGAAGGTGATGACCATGACGCCCAGCAGGATGGGGATCATGGAGAGCAGGCGGCGGATCAGGTAGGTAAGCATGGCTAATGAATCACTAGACATTCTGTCGGCGGACCCAGCGGACAGCATAGAGGAGGGTGGCGAGGGCTGCTCCGGCGAGGACGAAAGTGGGCCAGAGCGGGGCACGGTTCCACGCTTTCCGGAGCCGGTCGCGTTCGGCGGGATCGACCCATGCGTATTTGTTCCCCGCGCCTCCGGCGAGCAGGGCGTTGCGGGAGAGGCGGCGCATCCACGGTTGGTCGAGGCTGAAGAGGACGAGGTGCGACGTGGGGATCAGCGGGCATTCCTCCACAAGAATGTCATTGAGCTGATGAGCGATTCGGAGGCGCTCGGGTCCGTCAGGAAGCTGCGACATTTCCTGAAAGAGCGCGTCAAAGCGGGCGTTCTGGAACCGCGAGGCGTTGTGACCTTCAGGGGGGAGGTTGCGGCCATCGAAGAGAAGGAAGAAAGTCTCGGCATCGGGGTAGTCGGCATGCCAGCCCGAGCCGCTGTTCATCTGGAAGGTTCCCCGAATCTGGCGATCCTGAAAATTGGGCCAGGTGTTCTCGACGATTTCGCACCGGATGCCGAGCTGCTCGAACTGCTGCTGATCAAACTCGGCGCGCTGGCGGCTGACGGAGTTGAGCGCGACGACATCCAGCTTGAGAACCAGAGGCCGACCCGTCGCGGGATCAATGCCGCCGGGATATCCCGCTTCGGCGATCAGCTCGCGGGCTTTGGCGACGTCGCCCGTCCGGTAGGGATTGCGGAAGTCGGGCTGATAGCCGAAGAGGCCCGGAGGAAGGAGCTGCTGGGCGTTGATGTCCACTCCGTTGCGGAAAAGGATATTGGCGCGTTCGCCGTCGTAGACCGTGGAGAGGGCCTGACGGAGCTTGCGGTTTTTGCCGACGACAGGGTCGTCCATGTTGAACTGGAAAAAGAAGGTAACCGGCTCGGGGTCTTTATTCAGTTGTACGCCCCGCTGGCGGAACGCTTCGGAGAGAGTCAGCCCGGCGGAGATGGCCGAGCCGAAGTTGTCGCGTCCGAGGACCACTCGGTCGAGGTAACCCTGACGGAAGAGAAGCCATGAGGCGACGTTCTCCTTGATCATCGCGTACTGGGCTTCGTCGATGAGCGGGAGAGGGGCATTGGCGAGGGGTCGGAAGAAGGCGTCCCGCTCCGCTGGCCAGCCGCTCGCGGGGAAGCGCGTGGTAATGTAGTGCGGATTGCGCTCCAGCCGGATGAGGCGTCCGCGCGCCCATTCGGCCAGACGGAACGGGCCGGTGCCAACCGGATGAAAGCGGAACTGCTCACGGTGGTCGCGCCCGTGGTAATACTCAACGACTTCCCGCGCGACGGGGGCGGTGAACGGCATGGCAAGCCAGTAGAAGAACTGCGGATAAGGCTTGAGGAGATGGATCTGGAAGGTGTGATCGTCGATCACCGTGATCGAGTCAATCGGGCGACTGTAGTCAAACCGGCCGCTCGCCTTGGCGGCGTCGAACGCGGGCTTCAGGCCGACCACGAACTCCTGCATCACGGAGAGAACCGGGCACTCCACCTTCGGATCGGCAATGCGCTGAAAGGTATAAACGAAATCCGCGGCAGTCAGCTCCCGCCCCTTCCCACCGGGGAAAGCCGGGTCGTCATGAAAGCGGATGCCACGCTTGAGCCGGACCTCGTAGGAGACGCGGCCATCGGCGTGACGGATCTCGCGCGGCATCCCGTCGGCGAGGCACGGCTCCAGCTCATACGGGTCGGTCTTGAAGAGGTTATATTGAAGGAGGCTTTCGTAAATCTGGGAGATGATGGTATTGCCCGTCGTGTCATAGCTGACCTGCGGATCAAGCGAGCGCGGATTGTCGCTGATATTCCCATAAGTCACCCGCCACGGCTTGCCGTCCTCGCGTACGGAATGGAGAGGAGCGGGGTGCGGATTATTCGAGCAGGCAGCGAGCAGGCTGAGCGCCGCGACGAGAAGCAGAGAGATGAGGGGAGAAGCGGTAGGAACCATGGGGATGGCCCGGACGGGGTATGGGGCGGATGTACGGCAGATGAAAGGGGGATATGAAAGATTCGGGGAATTGTAACAAAAAAGCGGCTTTTCGGCGGACAAATTTTTTGCTATTGAAGCTCCGATTCTCATGCGCTGCCGTCGACTCTCCTTTTTCTTACTCTCGGGAATACTCCTTTTTGGAGCCACATCCCTGTCACTGGCGAGGGCTCCCAAAGTGGAGAAGAAGGTGGAGAAAAAAGCGGAAAAACAGACGCAGCCTGCAACCGCGAAGAGTCAGCCGACGCCGACCCGAAGCTCCGCCATTCGCGAGCGCGACGGAGGGACCGTGCGCTATGTGAACCGCAAGGGGCAGACGGAAGTCGAGGTCACCTCCGCGATCAGCCGGAAGGCCATCGGGAATCCCGAGCCGGTGATCAACCGCCGCGATGACGGCGCGCCGACAATCACGTCGCCACCCCCGGTGGCCCAGGCGAATGCGCCGGAAGTGATCATCGACATCCGGCGGCAGAAATTGCGGCTGGTAAAGGGCGGGCGCGATTTGAAGGAATACCCGATCTCCACCTCCCGCTTTGGCATCGGGGATCGCTACCACAGCTACAAGACGCCTGTGGGACGCTTCAAGGTGGACGGAAAGATCGGGGGCAATCTCCCGCTGGGAGCGGTACTCAAGGGCGGACGCTTCACCGGAGAAGTACTTCGACCCAATGCGCCGGGGCGCGATCCGATCGTGACGCGGATGATCCGGCTGCGCGGGCTGGAGCAGCGGAATGCCAATGCCTACGGACGCGGAATCTTTATTCACGGGACGCCGGACGAGAAGAGCATCGGCAAGGCCGTGAGCTGGGGCTGCGTACGCATGCGCTCGTCAGACGTGATTGACCTCTATGCAAGGATCGGCGACGGAACTTCAGTGACGATCCTTGCCCCCGAGGAGAGCCCTGCACCGAAGTCGTGGTTTGCCAATCTCTTCTCGCCGGATAATGAAACAGCGGCAGAGGAGAAGACGGCGACTGCTTCCGGAACGTAAACCTCTCCGGACGAAAAAAGAGGCTCCCAACGAGGGAGCCTTCTTTGTAAGATCGGGCTTCAACGTCCAACCCACCGCTCCGAAAAGGGTCGCGTCAGCGACCCCGCGTGGAAGCGCGAAAAAGTCCAGACGAAGTCTGGTTAGCGGGGCGGGATGCGCAGGGAGGTCTCCGGGTTGAAGAGGTGGGCTTTGGCCGCGTTGAGGCTGAACGAATGTTGGCAGTTCTCGACCTCGTGATCAACGTGTCCTTCGGCGCGGCAGATCAGCGAAGTTTTATCGTTCGTCTTGATGTAGATATGCGTTTCCGCGCCCATCGGCTCCACGATATCGACCAGCGCATCGAAATTGCACTCCCCTTCGGCCTGAGCCCCGCGATTGAGCAAAAGATGCTCAGGGCGAATGCCGAGCGTCACCTTGCGACCCGGCTCGCAAACTCCCGCGAACTGCGGCAGGGCGCAGCGGATCGGGCCGTTCGTCTCCTGAAAAACCGGAGCGTTCGAGCCATTCGGATCTTTCTCCAGCGCGCCTTCCACGAAATTCATGGGCGGACTGCCGATGAAAGAAGCGACAAAAAGATTCGCCGGCTCATTATAGATCGTCATCGGCGGGGCGATCTGCTGAACGATACCGTCTTTCATCACCACGATGCGGTCGCCCATCGTCATCGCTTCAACCTGATCATGCGTAACGTAGATCATCGTCGCCTGAAGGCGCTGATGCAGCTTCGTAATCTCCGTGCGCATCTGCACGCGCATCTTCGCATCGAGGTTCGAGAGAGGCTCGTCAAAAAGAAAGACCTTCGGCTGGCGGACAATCGCCCGGCCAACGGCAACGCGCTGGCGCTGACCGCCGGAGAGCGCCTTCGGCTTGCGCTCCAGATAGCTTTCCAGACCGAGAATCGCCGCCGCGTCACCCACGCGACGGTTGATCTCCGTCGTCGCCTGCTTGCGCAGCTTCAGAGAGAAAGCGAGATTCTCCTTCACGCTCATGTGCGGGTAGAGCGCGTAGTTCTGGAAAACCATCGCGATGTCGCGATCTTTCGGCGGAAGATCGTTCACGCGGCGCTCGCCGATGATAATGTCGCCCTTGGAGATTTCCTCCAGCCCGGCCACCATCCGCAGCGTCGTCGACTTGCCGCAGCCGGAAGGGCCGACAAAGACGATAAATTCGCGGTCCTCGATCTCCAGATTGAAGTCATTTACGGCGACAATATCCTGCCCTTTGTCGCCGATGTAGATTTTGAAAACGTTTTTGAGGGATACTTTAGCCATGCGGGATCGAGTGCTGTAAAGGGGGGGACTCTAGGGCCCCGGCCCTTCCTGTTCAAGCACAGATCAGGGCGTGGAAATTTTTCCGTACGGTGATTGACCCGGAGAGAGCAATATCTTAGAGAAGAAAGCCGAAGCTAAACGTTTTGCATTTTCTCTATGTCTACTGCTCAATCTGATACAAAGGAACTGAGGCTCGCCGTCGTCGGGGCGGATCGCCGCGGTCGTATTTCACTGGCGGCGCATCAGCCGGAGAACGGATCGCGACTCGTGGCCGCCTGTTCGCTGACCCCGGAGCGGCTCGGGATTTACCGCGAGCGGTGCGGAGACGACGTTCGGCTGACGGCGAACTATCGCGATCTGCTTGATGACGCGTCGATCGACGCCATTTTTGTCTGCACGCCGGACTACCTTCACGAAGAGCACACCGTGGCCGCGCTGGAGGCGGGGAAAGACGTCTATCTTGAAAAGCCGATGGCCATCACCATCGAGGGGTGCGACGCGATCCTCGCCGCGCAGCAGAGAACCGGCAAGCGGGTCTACCCGGGGCACAACATGCGCTTCTTCCCCGTGATGGAAAAGATGCGCGAACTGGCGCAGTCCGGAGTCATCGGGCAGATACAGGCGATCTGGTGCCGCCACTTCATCAGCTACGGCGGAGACGCGTACTTCCGCGATTGGCATTCCGAACAGCGCTACGGAACCGGTCTGCTGCTTCAGAAAGGCGCGCACGATATTGACATGATCCACTGGTTCGCCGCATCGACAACCAAGCGCGTGACCGGCATGGGCAAGCTGAGCGTGTACGACAAGCTCCCGCGCCGGGCGGAGTCTGATCCGCAGCCGGGCGTTGAGTTCAACCGCAACAACTGGCCGCCCAAAGCCACGAAGGACTACAGTCCGAAAATCGACGTTGAGGATCACAGCATGCTTCTTCTGGAACTGGAGAACGGAGTGCAGGCCAGCTACCTCCAGTGTCATTACACGCCCGACGATACGCGGAACTATACCATCATCGGGACGGAAGGACGGATTGAGAACTACGGCGATCACTCGTCGGCGGAGTATCACGCGGAGGTGCACCTCTGGAACCGGCGGACCGGCTATAGCCGACAGGGGCAGGAGATCTTCACCATCCCGCCGATTGAAGGTTCTCATGGAGGAGCGGACCCCCGGGTAGTCGAGGATTTCCTCTGCTTCCTGCGGACGGGAGGCTCGCAGGGCGCGACGCCGATTGAGGCCCGGATGGCGACCGCCGTCGGCTGCTGCGGGACGCATTCGCTCCGCAACGGAAATATTCCCGTGGACGTGCCGCCAGTGAATCTGGATTAAAACACGGCTGACAGGCCGGATTTTCTGAACTTGGGAAGCGCCCCGTAGAAATTCTGCGGGGCGCTTCCGGTTTTCTCTCTCTTGGCTGGTGCGGTCCTTCGCAACCGGGTTTGGCTGCTCCTCTTGCATCCATGATGCGGATAGTGGGCAGACAATATGTAATAGGTATTTCATTCACCTATTTAAAGGCGAGGAAAAACTGATGCATTCACGCGATTGCCGTTTTTCGGCATTTCCTGTCGGTAAATGGCGGCGGATAGTGTAGGCTGTTGCCTTTGACGCTTCCGTTTCCGTGCAACTGACCTACCACACCGATTACGCCCTGCGGCTTCTGATCTACCTCGTGATGCATCCCGGGGAGACGGTGGGGACGCGGGTGGTGGCGGAGCATTACGGCATTTCGCCCAATCACCTCATCAAAGTGGCCAAGCAGTTAACCCAGGGCGGCTGGTTGCTGGCTTCGCGCGGAGCGGGAGGCGGCGTGCGGCTGGCAGAGCATACGCTTGAGGCGAAAGTCGGGGAGATCGTCCGGTTTACGGAGGCGACGGATCTGGTGGAGTGCTTTTCGCCGGGGAGCAATAGCTGTCCGATCTCCGGGCATTGCATGCTCAAGCCGATGCTTTTTGAGGCGCGCCAGGCGTTTTTCGACGTTCTTGACTCCTATACGGTGCGCGATCTGGCATGGCAGACGGCGGGGGCATTTTTCCCTTCCTCTCAGAGGAAAGTTGTGGGAAAACCATCAATCTCCACGCGGGGATTGCCCCGCACGTGATTCCCCGACCGTATTTTTCGGCACCACTTACCACCATGACATCACCCCAAGAAGGCGCCACTTCGGCGTCTCTCCCCGTGAAGGCGCTACTGGCGAACTACTGGCAGCACTCCCAAGGTCACCTTCATCGCAATCGCTTGCAGCGCGAAGCCGGCGAACTGGCTGACGCGCACTTTCTTCCGGCAACGCTCGGGGAATGGAAAGGCCGTGAGGCGGAGTTGCGCGCGCATCTCCACGAGCAGCTTCATCTCGGAGGCGACCTACCGGAGCTGGAGGTGCAGGAGCATGGCGAGATCCGCTGTGAGGGCTATGTCATCCGCAAATATTCGTTCCTCGGAACGCCGCAGAACCGGATTCCCGTCAACGTCTATATCCCCGACGGCGAAGGGCCCTTCCCGGCAATGCTCAATGTGCACGGGCATCATCCCGACGGAAAGATCGCGCCGCGTGTACAGGAACGCGGGCATCTGCTGGCATTGAGCGGGTTTGTCGCGCTTTGCGTAGACGCCGCTGGGGCCGGGGAGCGCGGAGAAAAGGAGCGGGAGTGGGTGTACCATGGCGGAGAGCTCGCGGCGGAGATGTTCCTCTACGGCGATTCGCTGCTGGCGCAGATGGTACGCGATAATATGCGCTGCGTGGATTTTCTCCAGTCGCTACCCTTTGTAGATTCGGACCGGATCGGAGTGACAGGGGCATCGGGCGGAGGGAATCAGACGATGTGGGTGGCCGCGCTGGATGAGCGGCTCAAAGTGGCCGTGCCGGTGGTATCGGTAGGAGCGTTTGAAGCCTACGTGACGCGGTGTAACTGCGTCTGCGAAACCTTGCCCGGCTTCCTGCGTGAGGCGGAGGAGTGGGCCATTCTCGGGCTGATCGCCCCGCGTCCGCTGCTGGTGCTCAACGCGCTGCATGACCAGCCCGCATTTGGCTATGAGCCGATGAGCGCCACCTGCCGCAGCGCGCAGGAGATCTATCGGCTCTATGGCGTCCGGGAGCGCTGCGACTTCCGGATTCTGAACGCGCCGCATGGCTACTTCCCCGAGGGGCAGGAGGCGATGATCGGCTGGGTGAAGCATTGGCTGGCCGGCGCACCCGGCTCGGGGCCGCAGCCGCTGCCGCTCTACGAAACGCAGCCGAGAGAGGATCTCATCTGCTTCCCCAGAGGGGAGCGTCCGGAAACGCTGGACTACCGTCGTTTCCGTCGCGAGCGGCTGACCATTGCCAGAGCAGAGGCGACCGGAGGCAGGGAGGAACTCGCATGGACCGTTGGCTGGGAGCTGGCGGAGAAGGCGCAGTTCTCGGATCGGCGCTCCGTAAGCGACGGAGTGGAGGCGGCGCATTTTGTGTCGCCGCGTCGGATTCCCGTCCCCGTACACTTCAGCGAGCGCCTTTCTGCCGGAACGCAGGAGATCCGCCTCATTCTCTCGCCCTCCGGGAAGCGGAGCGACTATACCCGGGAGGCGCTCAAATCGCCGGAAGCCGCGAAGGCAACCGCCGTCGTCGCCGATCTGCCGGGAACCGGAGAGACCGGCTGGGACGGCGGGCTCGGCGAGCGCCGTTTTCACGATGCGAGCCGCGCGACGATCTGGCTGGGATACACCCTCGCAGGAGAATGGGCCGAGGCCATTGCCTCACTGCTCGCCGGGCTGCGGCAGGAAGCGCCGGACGCCCGGATCGTCGTACAGGCGGAGGCAGAGGCGGGATTCGCCGCATTGATCGCGCAAGCGATTCAGCCCGTGGCCGGCGTTACCATCTGCGAAGAGGCGGTTCCGGCGTCCCTGCTGGATGAGAAACCGCTATCGCTGGTCTGGTTCGTCCCCGGATTTCTGGAGTGGGGCGATCTCGACACACTGCGCGAACTGGCGCGAGGGTAATCTCTATCGGCTCACCGGGGCACTCCTCCGGTGAGCTTTTTTTCGGCGACCGGAACCAGCGTAGCTACTCCGGGATTTCGACGCGGCGCTGCGATTGCGCGGATTCGCTAACGGCCTGCACCACGCGCATATAGGCAAGGCCATCGGCGAAGTCCGGGTGCGGGCGGGGAGCCTGCGGATCTCTGACAGCGTTGATAAAGTCGCGCTCCACCGTCCACTCGCGGGAGAGTTCGGGGGGGATCGGGTGATCCCGCAGCGCGTCGTCGCCCAAGCGTCCGACCCGGATGACCTCCCCGGCGAGATCGTAATGGATCGCGCCGTGATCCCCGTAGATCTCCAACTGATCGGTAGGAGCGAAAGCACTGATACCGGAAAATTCCAATACACCCTCCGCTCCGTTTTCAAACTCGACAAGAACGTTCACCATGTCGGGGATCTTGACTTCGTAAAGCTCGCGAAACGGGTAAAGCGTCTTGCTCCGGGCTGTGACCGCGCGGATCGGCCCGAGCCAGCGCTGGAGGACTTCGACATAGATCCCGAGAGTCAGTACATTGCAGCCGCTCAGCTCCACGCGTTGACGCCAGTGCGCCGGAGCCGCAGCATTCAGAAAGATGCCCGAGAGACTGCGAAGTCGAACGCTGACGGGATCGCCGATCTGACGGCTCTGGAGCAGATCGCGCATCACGAGATCGCCTCGCATCCCCATCGGAGGCGGGCAGAGCATGGTGACGAGGTGCGGACGCTTGCGACTGGCATCAAGCATCTCCTCGGCTTCGGCGGCATCCATCGCCATGCGGGCCTGACAGAAGACATGCCGCCCCGCCTCCAGCGCGGAGATACAGATCGGGGCGTGCATATAGGGCTGCGTACCGATCCAGATGATATCGAGATCGGGAAGGGCCACGAGATCGGCCCAGTTTTTCATCGGAGTGGCGTGCGGCAGATGTTCGTCACAGAAGCGGACAGAGCTTTCGTAAGACGAGTTGGAGACCGCTACGATTTCCACGTCAGGCATGGCCAGCAGGGCAGGGAGATGGCGCTGGAGCACGATACCGCCCGCGCCGACGATCCCGATGTGAAGTTTACGCATGCGGGCAGTCTGCGGAGAGCGGGCAGACGGGTCAAAGCCTTAATGGCGAAAGCGGGGCAAAAGAGCGTTTTTCAGGGGAACCATGATTTTTTTCCGATTGGCGCGGAAGAAAATCCGCTTCCCACTTGCCAAGCACCCGGGAAGGGGGTAAAGCTCTCACTCCCGATCGCACTCCGCGGTCGGATCGCCCCGGAAAGCACTCGTAGCTCAATTGGATAGAGCGTTGGTCTCCGAAGCCGAAGGTTGTGGGTTCGATCCCCGCCGAGTGCACCAC